>JBGTJT010000258.1:0-3117 GCA_041744995.1 Pirellulales bacterium
TCAGCCCCTACTACGCCGAGAGCATTCAAGCTCAACTGGCCGACTGCGGCCTGGAAAGCTGGCTGATCGGCAAGATCGAAGCAGGCGAGCGCGGCGCGGAGATCCGCTGACGGTTGCTCGACTTTCCACATCATCGCCGACCGCAAGAGATCAGTGCTTAAGCCCTGGCTTACTGGCCTATCATGGCCGTACGGGCATCGCGCTTCGCGGCAATCGGACCTTCCACCGTGTCGCCTTCAACCGCTTTCTCCAAGGCGGCAAGCAACCGTCCTTGTGTCAGTACACCTTCCATCAATATCGGTTCGCCGCCGCCAGCGGGGAAGATCGCATAGAATGGAATGCCTTTGGAGGTCTGGCCCAACTCGATCAGCAGGCTGTCGACATCGGGAGCGGGATCCGACTTGTCGGCCTTTAGTCCGACGATACCGTGTCCCTGCATGAACTTCTTGGTTTCGTCGCGATACAGCGCGGTGAACTTGTTAGTCTGGCAGGTGAAGCACCAACTAGCCGTGAAGTCGATCAACGTCGGAACCCCTTCGGCGCGTAGATCGGCCAGCTTCTCGGGGGTGTAGTATTGCCAGAGTCCATCCCGTTCGGAGCCTTCGACGCCATCTTCCGCGCCGGCCACTTGTTCCGCAGAGACCGACTTGACGACGTCGAGATAGTTGGCAATGGAGAAGGCGCCGAAGCCAACAATCAAGGCAAACGCCGATCCAAAGGCATAGGCGCTGACCTTCCTGCCCAGGTTCTCCGTCAACGACACGCGTCCGATCCACCAGCAACCCGCCCACAACGCGATAAGCATCACGAATGTCGGTACACGCAAGTCCGCCCGTGTCACCGCGAACAGATAGGCAACGGTAAATAGCAGCACAAATCCCATCAGGTGCTTGAAGGTATCCATCCAGGCACCCGGCTTGGGAAGCAATTTGAGCGCCTTGGGATAGGCAGCGATCACCATGTAAGGGAAGGCCATGCCGAGACCGATGGTAAAGAAGATCAAGAACACGGCTGCCTGATTGATTCCCAATGACCAGCCAATCACCGGGCTGATAAAAGGCGCCAGGCAGGGGGTGGCGAGAACGGTCGACAGCACGCCTTTGAAGAACGCCCCAGAGGCGCCTTCCTGGTTGGCCAGGTCCGCCGCCTTGCCGGAGCCGACAAAACCGGGCAATGGCACTTCCCACACGCCGAGCATGCTCAAGGCAAACACGAACACAATGGCGATAAGTACAACCTGAAACTGAGGCGACTGAAACTGATCTCCCCAGCCTAAATTCAAGAAGGCCACCAGGCACGCCAGGGCCATGAATACGGAGATCAGGCCCAATACAAACCAAGAATTCAACGCCACAATACGGCTGCGATTCTGACCCGCCTGGTTGACGAAGCCCATCACCTTCAGCCCAATCACCGGCAATACGCAGGGCATGAAGTTGAGGATGAAGCCGCCTAGAAACGCCAACGGCAGGGCGACCAGAGCGGTTAGTTTGCTTTTTTTCTCGCCGTCGCCACTCGCCTCGCCTGGAGCGTTGGCGGCAAGGCTCTCTTCGGTGGCGGCAAATCCCACAGCGCGAACCGCGGTCGCGATCTTCCGCACGTCGCCGTAAGATGCCTTGGCAAACACGATTTCGCCGTTGGCCTCCGCCGGTGCCGGGCCGACGTACACGTCCACGGCAAACTCAGCGCCAGTCGGCTGTTTGCAGCCGCTTTCATCGTCGGCGCACACCTGATAGCCAACGACCCCTTGCAGCAAGTGCATACCTGGCGCGGCGTCCGGGGGGACTGTCATCGGAATCGTCCAAGTCACCGGTCCCTGATAATAGCGATCGATCGCGCCGGCGGGCCATTCGAGCAACTTCTCCTTGAACTGCTGATCGGCTTGCGGTGCGGCAACTCGCAAGCCGCCCTCATCGGTCAGCGCGAACTGGCCCGGCATGGAAACCCCTTTGGGCGTGTCGGCCTCTTCCAAGGCGTAGGCGTGCCAACCGGCGTCCGGCGTTACCGTCACGCGCAACTCGAAGGTCTCGCCCGGTTGCAGCGATACCTTGGTCGCGCGACCCGTGAGGGTCACACCTTGTTCGACGAACTTCGGCACTCCCTCGGCGGCGGCCCGATTCGGTTCCACCGCCGGTTGCTGCGGCACGGCCGCGGCGTCGTACTTGCTGGTGAACTCGGCCGTCTGGTCGACGCAACTTTCGGGATCGCATGCCTGCGCGACGACTTTGCCTTGCACCACGACGTCCTTGGCGGCCACGCCGGAGGCCAGCTTCAGCGGCGCGGTCCAAGTGACCTTGCCGGAGTGTTTCTCGATCGGCAGTCCCGGCCAGATATCCGGCTCCTGGTCGACCTTCGCCGCCGGGTTGGCCACGAACTTGCCGGCCAGTTCGTATTGCTGCGAGGCCGCCAGTTCGATCTTGGTGGGCTTCGGTCCGCCCGGCTTTTGCGTGATCGAGTAGATGTACCAACCCGGCTCGATCTCGGTGGTGATTTCCAGACGCGGCGGATTGCCTTCGCGAACCACCGCGCCGGCGAATACCTGGGGCGCATCGCTCAGGCCGAACTGGCCCCCGCCCAGGTCCAACTGCCCCCAAGCGGGCGACGCGTGAACAGAGAAAAGGGCAATCAGCAAGGCAAGAGTGCCGCGAAGCATGGTCTTACTCATGGCAAAGGTGAGGGAATAGCGGAGGGCATGGCTGCCACAGGGCGTGACAGCCGGTGAACACCAGGATCATCGCGGCCGTCCGGCCGCATACTTACTTCTCTATTATCGATAATCGGCGGCTCTTGCAACCGTTACTTGCTTCACATTGCCCGCAAATTCGCCGAAAAACTTCACGCTAGCGGTCATTTCGCCACGGGAGCGGAACCCCGAGCACCTATACGGATTGATGCCAGATATGTTCTCCCGTTACCAATCGTTCTAGTCGGTCGGCTGCCAGCTCCAGCCGCCGCCGTACCCAGCGGGGATCGTCAAATGAGCGCCGCTGGAGGAAAATCCAATCGAGCCAGTTCATTCCGGACAGGAGCGTGGCGGCCAGGTCGAGCACCCGAATCAACCGTTGCTCCGCGGCGGACGACGCGCGGACTCCCCCATAGGCGGCCAGCCCGATGCGC
>JBGTJT010000259.1:0-3733 GCA_041744995.1 Pirellulales bacterium
GACGCGCCCCGTCTCCTTGACGACTTTCTCGATCAGTTTGCCTTCGTCGATGGTCAACGTGAGCGGCTTTTCGCAGTAGACGTCTTTGCCGGCGTCCATCGCTTCGACGGCGATCTTGGTATGCCAGTGGTCGGGAGTGGCAATCATGACCGCGTCGATGTCTTGGCGATCCAGTATCTGGCGGTAGTCCTGATAGGCATCCGGTTTCTTGCCTTGCTTCTGCTGCACCTTGGCGACGTTTTCACCCAGGACGTTCGAGTCGACGTCGGCCAGCGCGGCGAAATCGGCAAAGCGAAACGAATTGTTGGTGATCGTCCAGCCCTGATTGCGTAGGCCAATGGTGGCAAACACCGGGCGTTCATTGGGCGATTCATCGCCACGGGTGCGACCGGTTTTCCCAAGCAGCATGCCCGCGGCGCCGGTGGCGGCGGCGGCCTGAAGAAACTGACGGCGCGATGTTTGGTGGGAAGTTGGCATGGCGTGATAACCCTTCGGGAAAACCTGGGCAAACAGACGGCGGCAATGCCGCCTGCCGGCGACATGCTGGGTCGGTTGCCCCACCCTGGAGCAACCACCTGATTGTAACCTAAAAGTCACTTCAATGGCAGCTTCGGAATGGTGGCGAATCCGTGGGATCTTGGCGCCATGCGTCAACGGTAGTCGTATCCACCGGCATCAGAGGATCTTTTGTGCGATTTGAATTGCTTTTTCAGGCTACAGATCGGATCAGAGTAAACAGAATCTGATTTCTCCGTACCTTTTGTTTCCTGCTGTTCCAACTACGCCGGCAGACCTTAAAGCACTGGGGTCCTGGGCCTGCACCGCGAAGTTCTCATCTGGTGGAAGGCGTCGTTGCGAAAAGCGACTTGCACCCGCCGTATTATCCACACAAAATGGAAATAAGATTCTTCGCTCGCTACTTGAACGTGACCTTGCATATAATTCTGATGCCGACTCCGCCCCACTAGCTGAAGAGTTTCCCCGCGAATTCTTGCAAGAGTTCTCCGAAGGTGCGAGATTCTTTACGAACGGCGAGTGGCACGACGACAATGCGACTAATGGAAGGCCGGTCGGTATTTGGACGCCGGCAACAGAATCAACCTTTGATGCGGGAGTACTCGTTCTGCACGACGATCGCGTAGGCGTCTATTGGGTCGAGGACGAAGATTGACGCGTGCCGCAAGCCCAAGGAAATACAATTAGCGAACCAAACGTTGGACACGGAGTCGCGGATCGGGCGGTTCTAAAATGGAGAAAATACTTGCCGCGGCCCGGTCAACGCGGACGTTCGCCAGAAAGACTATGATCAGCAGAACCAGCGGCACCCTCGCGGCACTATGTAGCTCATTCGCCTTGTTGACACTTTTCGACCTTCTGGCGGAATCGTTGAATGACGGATTGAGTGATACACCTGTTTCTCCAGCCTTGTTCCTGGTAGATGCATTTGCACCCATTGGCTGGCTGGAGTTTGTTCTGCCGCTTGGCGTCGCCCTTCTGTATTGGACGTCGCAGAGAAATACAAAAGATTTATCGTGGCTCGTTTGTCACGGCCTGAGCATTCTCTGGGCTTACCTTTTTCTCGCGACGGGAATACTGATCTCAGCACATTTAATTTATCTCAATGGTGCGAGGGAAGTCACCATGACCAGAATTATCGGAAATGGAACGTTGCTCGCAGTCCTTGGATTCGGCCTTTTTGAGGTGTTCCGACGTCAACGGAGTGTCCAACAAGCAAGCGATGGCAACGCCGAGAAGCCGCCCCGTGCTGGGCGAACACAGTAGGGTGCATGCCATGCATCGACGTTAGGCGAGGCGGCCCATGCGGCCGTCTTGGTAATCGCGGATCGCCTGACGGATTTCGTCCTGCGTGTTCATCACAAACGGCCCCTGGCCGACAACCGGTTCATCGATCGGCTCGCCTGTAAGCACCAGCAGTCGAGTAGGCGATTCAGCGACGATATGGACCTTGCTGCCGGCGCGGTTCAGTTCGGCAAGCTCGACGGCTTGCATCGGGGTGTCGTTGATGCGGACTGCCCCGTTCTGCACGACGATCAAGGCTGTATGGCCAACAACGAGTTGCAGTTCGGCTGCGGCCGAGACCTGCACGTCCCAAACGTTGATAGGAGTGACCGTCCTGGCCGCGCCCTTAATCCCCTGGAACTCGCCCGCAATAACGCGCACCGTTCCAGATCCGTTGGGCAGGCTGGTGCGAGGAATGTTCGCCTCGAGCAGTCCCTGGTATCGAGGCGGCGACATTTTCTCTCGGGCCGGCAGATTGACCCACAGTTGAACCATCTCCAGCGTGCCCCCTTCGCGGGCAAAACGCTCGCTGTGGAACTCTTCGTGAACCACTCCAGAGGCAGCGGTCATCCATTGCACGTCTCCGGCCCCGATTGTTCCTCGACTTCCCGACGAATCACGGTGTTCGAGTTCACCCTGATAAACGATGGTCACCGTTTCAAAGCCACGATGCGGATGCTCTCCCACGCCTCGCGTACTCTCGGCGGGCGCGAAACGATGCGGGCCGGCGTAATCGAGCAGCAGAAACGGATCGTACTGGTTCCCGCCAGCATAGGAGAACAAGCTGCGAACTGGAAACCCGTCTCCAACCCAGTGCTGGGGAACATCGCGAATGATCCGCCGGATCGATTTGCTTTCTCCATCGGTCGTCATTTGAGTACCCTTGCAACGTACTTACTGCTTGCCCTGCTCGAAGCTGGTCGTCAGGATTGTCGGCAGATTAAAATACTTGGCCGCGCAAGTGACGGTAGACTGATCTTTTAACCGGAGTGTGGCGATAAAGCAAGTCATCCGGGTTGTGCGGCACGCGTTTTGCTGCTAATAAATATCAAGCAAGACTGGCCGGAGATCGAGGATCGCCAGCAAGGTAACGGAGGCTACCATGATGATCGCGATTGAATTCGTCGCAATTTTCGGGTTCATCGCAGTGCTGGGTTATTTGGTTCCAGCCGGACACTTTTATTACCTCTATTACGTGAGAGACGATGAGTCGCGGGAAAAGCGTCGCGTCCAGCAGCGGCGGCCGACGGCGGCGGGCATACGCCGCGAGATCAAGTTGTCGCTTCAATCGGTCCTGATCTTTTCGATCATGGCGACGGTGCTGTTTCAGCTCTACAAGGCAGGCCAAACGGGCATTTACTGGCGGTTTCGGGAATATCCCTTGGTGTGGCTGCCCATCAGTTTCGTGCTGTGCCTGGTGATCCACGACACGTATTTCTACTGGACGCACCGGTTCATGCACCTGCCCCGGTTTTTCAAATACTTTCACCTGGGTCACCACAAGTCGATCAGCCCTACGCCTTGGGCGATCTATGCGTTTCAGCCGGCCGAGGCGTTTTTGCAGTTCTTAAGCATCTTCCTGATCATCGTCTTCGTGCCGCTCCACCTGCTCGTCCTGGCGGCGTTCTTGTGGTACGACACGCTCGTTAACGTCGCCGGACACACGGGCTATGAAGTGGTCCCCAAGTGGGTCTCGCGAAGTTGGTTTTACAAAGGCTTTAACACCGTGACGCATCACGATACGCACCACACCAATATGAAGGTCAACTTGGGAGCATTTTTCAACGTGTGGGACCGTCTGATGGGCACATTCCAAGACGACGTCGACCACGGACCACAGTCGACTCACAGACTGCCGCGGCGTCAGCAGCTCGACGCTGCTGCTGAATCCACCGCCCTCTCTGCCCCGCCGGGGCATCGCGACGACATCATC
>JBGTJT010000260.1:0-5731 GCA_041744995.1 Pirellulales bacterium
ATCGCGTGTTGCTGGCCGGCGACGGGGCGCTGCAATTCGCGTTGGCCAACGGCTTTGCCGAGGAAGACCTGCTGACGGAAAAGGCTCGCAAGATCTGGGAGTATTGGCAAGCAACCAGCGGTGGCGACTGGCTTCCGCCGACCGACATGCAGCTCGATCCCGAAGTGGCCGCCTACGTCGCTCGCCACAGTGAGCGGCCGAGAGGAACGATTTACTGCGGCGGCGTCGACCAGAATGGCAATCTGTCGAGTTGCACCAGCACCAGCGGGCATGCCTTCAAGCCGCCGGGCCGCGTGGGGGACTCGCCAATCTGCGGGGCGGGGCTGTACGTCGACAACGACGTCGGCAGTTGCGGTAGCGTCGGCCACGGCGAGAACAACATGCAGAATCTGTCTAGCTTTCTAGCGGTGGAATACATGCGTCGCGGACTGTCGCCGCTCGACGCCGGACTGGCCGCCCTGCGTCGCGCCGCGGAGAAATGCCCGCCAGAGGATCGCGACGAACAAGGCCGCGGCGCGCGCGACGTGCGGCTGTTCCTGCTCAACAAGCACGGGGACCACGCGGCGGTTTGCAATCGCGGACCAAAGCGCTACGCCGTCACCGATGAACAAGGTTCGCGTCTGGGAGACTGCGTGCCGCTGTATGGCGCGTAGTTCTACGTCGCCCCCAAATCGAACAGCGCCACGGCGTTCGCCGTCGTTTGCTCGGCGAACTCTTCGAGCGGCACGCCGCGCGCCTCAGCCAGGCAGTGGGCGGTGTGAACCAAGCGGGCCGGCTCGTTGCGCTTGCTGCGCAGCGGATGGGGTGAGAGATAGGGTGCGTCGGTCTCGATTAAGATGCGATCGGCCGGGATGGTCGCGGCCGTCTGGCGCAACTCGACCGACTTCTTGAAGGTGACCATGCCGGCGAAGCTGATCGACAGTCCTAGCGCCAGGCATTCCGCGGCCGTCTCCGCCGTGCCGCAAAACGAATGCATCACGCCTCGCAACGGACCCCGCTGGCTCGCTGCCCGCAACATGGCCAGCACGTCGGCGTCGCTCTCGCGGGTATGCACGATAAACGGCAGGCCGGTCTGCTGTGACAGTCGCAGATGCCGTTCGAAATAGTCCTGCTGCACCTCGAACGGCGTGAAGTCCCAATGGCGGTCGAGACCCGTCTCGCCGATTGCCGCCACCTTGGGGGAGTTAATCAGGCGGACGATCTCCTCCCAGTCGCCGGGCTGGGCCTCGCCGCAGTAGTTCGGCTGGATGCCGACCGCGGCGAACACCGGTTCGTGCTCGGCGGCCAGGGCGATCGCCGCCCGGCTGGAAGATAGTCCGATCCCGACGGCCAGCATTTTCGAGACTCCAGCGTCAACGGCGCGCTGGATCACCGCGCCGCGATCCTCGTCGAACTCCGGTTGATCGAGATGGCAATGCGTATCAATCCAAGGCATGGTTTAGCAATGTTTTAATGAGGAACAGAAGGGAGGCCAGTGTATCGTCCGTCCGTTCGGCGAACGGACGGACGGGGATGCAGGGCTGGAAACGGCGTCACGAGCGGATGATAATGTTTCGTTCCGTCGAGCCTTCCTTGGCCGGCGGTGCGGGGGGGTGTTCGGCTGTGTCGTCGAGGATCGGTGCGTCGCTAGCGGCCGCGCCGGCGGTGCCCGCTGTTGGCTCGTGGTCGACCAAGATTGTCGAAGCATAGAACTCGACCACCCGCAGGGCCCCCTCGCGATGATCTCGCCAGGGGACGTACACGCCGCGCATCGCCCGCAGTGGGCCGAAGTAGGCGTCGGGATAGACGAGAATGCCGCATCGGCGAACTTCGACCACCCGGATCTGACTCCAGGCGATCAGACGGCTTCGGCCAAATAGCGTCTGCCGGAGTCCGCGGGCGCCTAAGTGATATTCGATCGGCACGAACAGCCGCCACATGGCAAGGCCGATCGCCAACACCGCGAACAGCCCCAACCAGCCGCTGCCGGTGGCGGCAATCACCCCGCCGGCCAGCACCACCATCACCGCCGCCGTCAGCCACGTGGCGGCAGGCTCATCGCGCAACGGCCAACTCCGCCACACAACCGGGGGCGGTGCATGCGAGTGCGTTTGCGAGGAACTGGTCATAAAGATCGCCAGGTGAAGACTCGTAACGGGCCAGCACTCTAGTTTAACCTAGATAAGCAACCAAGGTAGCATGGGCCCCTGGCCCGTGCGTGAATTGATAGTCACGACACGCACGGGCCAGGGGCCCATGCTACTTCAGTTCGCGCAGCAACTGCGGCAGGATCGTGTAGGTTGCTCTGGCTCTGTGGCTGAGAACGCGTTTCACGGCCGGACCGAGTTCGCCGAAGGTGCGGTGGAGTTCGCGGATCTCGAATAGCGGATCGTAGCCGAATCCGCCCGTACCGGCTGGCGCTGTGCGAATCACGCCGTGGCAGGTGCGCTCCGCTTCGGCCCGAATGTTGCCTTGTGGGTCGCAGAGCGTCATGTGGCAGGTGTAGTGGGCGGTGCGGCGCGCCAAGGGCGTTTCGGATAGTTCGGCCAGCAGCTTGGCGTTGTTTTGCTCGTCGTCGGCCTGCTCGCCCGCATAGCGAGCGGAGTAGATGCCGGGCGATCCCTTTAGCGCATCGACTGACAGGCCGCTGTCCTCGGCCAATACCCACTCACCTAGATGAACCGCCTGTTGTGTTGCCTTCAGCCGGGCGTTGGCCGCGAAGGTGTCGCCGTCCTCGACCACTTCGATCGCCGCCGGATAGTCGGCCAGCGTGCGCAGCTCGATTCCGTGCGGCGCCAGCAGTTCGGCCATCTCGCGGCCTTTCTTGCGATTGTGCGTTCCGAGGACGAGCAGGGGCATGAGAACTATTGTCCGGCGTAATCCTTGGCGAACGAGCGCCGCGGTACTTCGATCGGCGTCGGCTCCATGTCGAACGGCAGGCCGAGAATCGACTGCGGAATGTGGTCGCCGTTGGTTTGCACTCCCTCGACGCCCCGATAGACCGGCTTGGCCGAGAATTTCCGTACGATGTCGAGCACCGGCTTGTTGTACTCGAACGAGCCGTCGAACTGCTGCATGCCGATCGTATCAAAACCGCCAACGGTCACCATGCTCGAATAGCGATCGTGAAATTGATATGCCTCGTACCCCTTCGCTCGCAGGGCCTCGCACATGCGATGGGCGTTCAGCGCCGCCTGCTCCAGGCGGCTGCTCATCGTACCGCCGTCTTCGATGCGAGCGATATCTTTTGGATCGACCACGGCCTGGCCATTGAAGGTGGCGACTTTCACTGTGTACTGAGCTTTGCAGGTCAGCAAGCTGTGCTTGACGCCGGCGTTCATGTCGGCCACGAACTTGTCGACGCCGCCCGGGCGAAAGTACGACGGCGGCAGCAACGGGTTGGGCACGACGAACGCCATGTGCAGCGGGCCTTTGTCTCCTTTCTTGCTGGCCTCTCGGCGCTGCGCCAGCAGGAAGTCGGCCAGGGCATTTTCCTTCAGATAGGCGTCGGCTTGCTCGGCCTTCTTGTCGGTGATCGATTCTGGATGCAGCGACTTGATTTTCTGCAGCGTCCGATCCAACTCGGCGTCGTCGACCGCCCCGTGATTGCCCACCAACACCGCCACCTCACGAATGCGGTCGTTGCGCTGATGGACCATGGTCTTGGCTTCGCCATGTCGATTGAGACCGCGGCCGATCACCGGTTCGCTGTAGTCGAACATCCGTTCATGGGTGTAGGCTTCCAGCTTGTGGCGTTTGCGCAGCTCCAGCACCAACGCCCGGGCGTCGCTCATGGCGTCGTCGCCGCTGAAAGTGGTGGCCAGCACCATCCAGGGGCCTTGGTCTTCGCTCAAGGTATAGCTGTTGTTCGGATCGGCGTCGACCCGCTTGAAGTTCACCAGGCTCTGCCAAGGCGGGGCCGCCGTCAGATCGGATGGCGAGGCGTGCCAGGCGGCGATCGCCAACGCCGCTAGCAACGAACATGGAACAAGCTGCATGCGCATGACTAAACTCCGTCAAATCACAGGAACGATCGCCGGGGGAACCGGTGTTCGGGCTGGGAGGATAGCAAAGCAGCCGCACCAGAGCCAGAGCGATTAGGCTGCCGCTGAGAATCAGCCCCATAGCATCGCTTCGCCGATCTGCCGGGGAGTGACCTCGACGAACTCGCCGATTTGGGCTGCCTGTCCGGGAAATTCGACCGTGGCGTAGCGGCAGGCGGTGCCTGATAGATGGCCGGCGCGCGACGGCGAGCCGCCTTCGACCAGCACTCTCAACGGCCGGCCGACCAGACCGGCAAAGTACCGATCCCGAGTCTCCGCCTCGACTTCCGCCAGCCGCCGGCCGCGCTGCTGCTTGACCTGCTTGGGCAGTTGATCCGGCATGGCCGCCGCCGCAGTGGTCCGCCGCGCGGAGAAGGGAAAGATGTGGATTTTGGAGAAACCGACTTCGCGAACGACCGCCAGCGTTTCCTCGAATTCTTGCTCCGTCTCGCCCGGGAAACCGACGATCACGTCGGTCGTAATCGCCGGTCGATCCAACGCCTCTTGCAGCAGGCGGCAGCGATCGACGAACCGCCGACTGCTCCAGCGGCGACGCATGCGGCGCAGCACGCTGTCGGACCCGCTTTGCATTGAGATATGCAAGTGCGGGCAAACCTTGTCGGGATGTTCCGCCAGCACCCCGATCAGTTCGCGGGTGACCTCGGTCGCTTCGATGCTGGACAGCCGCAAGCGAAAGTCGCCCGGCAAGCGGGCCAACCGCTGCACCAGCGTCGCCAGTCGCGTCCAGTCCTGTTTCGGTTTGCCGTAATTCCATTCCACACCGTAATGGCCCAAGTGAATGCCGGTCAGCACCACTTCGCGATGGCCGGCGTCCACCAACCGCCGCACTTCGTCTTCGATATGCTCGATCGGTCGGCTGGCCAAATGGGGCCGCACTGTGGGGATGATGCAAAACGTGCAGTTGAGCATGCAGCCATCTTGCACTTTTACAAACGCCCGCTGCCGATTGCCAAAACTCGACAAGCCCGTCGGCACGTCGATTACGCCAAACCGGCCCAGCAGGTCGGGCAACTCGCGCTTGTCGGTCACCACCTGCACCACGCCGGGCAGCGAGGCCACTTCTTCGGGCGCGCGGGTGGCGTAACAGCCCATCACCACAATCCGCGCGTCGGGGTTGCGGCGCGCCAACTGCCGAATGGTCTGCCGGCTTTTGCTGTCCCCTTCGGCCGTAACGGTGCAAGTGTTGACAATGCAAACGTCGGCCGCCTCGTGCTCGGCCGCATCGCGATAACCAAAGTTCACCAACGCCTGCCGCACAAACTCGGTTTCGTATTGATTAACCTTGCAGCCAAGGGTGAGGGCACGCACCGCTGCGCCCGAGTTAAAGGTCGGCGAAGGCTCGATGGTTAATTCTTGATTCATGACTCTAAAAAATGTCGAATGACTAATGACGAATGTCTAAGGAATGTCCGAATGACAAAGCACGAATGGACAAACGAAGAGTCGAAACCGACGAGCCCTTTTTAGTCATTTGAAAATTCGTGCTTCCTTAGTCATTCGTCATTCGACATTGGTGCTTTTCCCTATATCTCCGCCTCAATCGTGCTAAACATCGACCCCTTACACTCGGCCACCGCTCCGTCTTTGCCAAACGCCTGTATCTGATCGCGCTTTAGTTCGGCGTGTTCGCGGGTGGTGGTTAGCACAATCACCTTGCCTTTGCGGTGAACTTCCTCGGCAAGCTTAAA
>JBGTJT010000261.1:0-2900 GCA_041744995.1 Pirellulales bacterium
AGCAACGTGGTACTCGGCATAACTTCCTGGCCCGTCAAATATTTGCGGGGTGTACCAGACTTCGTCTCCTGGAAAGAAGGTCGTGACACCCGGCCCGACTTCTTCGACAACGCCAGAGACGTCGTGTCCGGTAATGGCCGGCAGTTGCACCAAGTCGGGATAATCACCACGTCGGACCTGGTAATCCAACGGATTGATAGAGGTTGCCTGGACCCGGACCAGGACCTGGCCCGCGTGCGGCACGGGCCTGGGTACGTCACAGAGTTCGAACGATTCCGGGCCGCCAAAGGATCTAAGTACGATCGCTTTCATTGACATGCTCATTTCTATGTAGCGATGAACGATCCAACTGAGCAACCGGGGCCGCTCAGAACGTGTTTCGAAACAACATCAGCCGGAGGGCGCTAGCCCCCGGTTCGGCACAGAACCGGACGCTAGCGCGTACCGGCTGATATTTCGAAACACGTTCTCAGCGACGATGAACTCCAAAAAGCGAACATGCGGCCCCGGTCAGGTGCAGCGGATGGTTCGGCGTTTTCGCAAATTCAGCGAGCGTGGATCACTTCTTCGCCCCGCCTGCCTCGAACTTGTCCAGCTTGGTTTCGTGCCCGTCGCGTTGCACGCTTTGCGCCTTGTCGTAGCTCTCCATCAGTGTCCGGTAGTGCGGCATGAGGTCGACCATGACTGCCGCGAATTCCATCGCGTCGGGCCGGTTCCAGGTGCTCATCAGTTCGCCCTGTACGGCAAACGTGTCGATCGGCATCGCGCCGGCCTGAGCAATGCGGGCGAGCGTCAGGTCGGTGGCCATCTGGGAGTGGTTGCCAGAAGCGTCGACAATGCAAAAGACCTTGTACCCCGCAGCGACGGCGCTGAGCGCGGGGAACGCCATGCAGACGCTCGTAAGCGTGCCGGCGATGAGCAGTGTCTTGCGGCCCGTCTCCTCGATGGCTTTTACCCACGGCGGGTTGTCCCAGGCGTTGACTTGGCCCGTCCGCGGGATGTACACCGCCTCCGGGTTCTCCTGGTGGATTTCAGGGATGAGCGGGCCGTTCGGTCCGTCTGGAACCGAGGCCGTCGTGAATGTCGGAACCTTGGCGAGACGGGCCACTTTCGCCAAGGCGATGGCGTTGGCCCGCAGGACGGGGAGTTCGATGTCCTTGACCAGTTGAAACAGCCCGCTCTGGTGGTCGATGAGCAGCATCACCGCGTCGTTCGGGTCGATCATCCATTGGTTGACTTTGGTCATGATTTCTCCTGAAGTGAAGTGCACTCGGTTCTGCACCGCGACACCGCGATGTCTGCATAACAGAATAACAAAGTAGGTGACGGGATCGGGAGGGTATCGGCGGTTCTTGCTGGCTTTTTGGCGATTCTTGTTGTCTTCAGGCGAATCGCTTGGGGGTGACGCCGACGAGCCATTTGAAGTGCATCGAGCACCACTCCTGGCGAACGCCGCGTCCCGCCAAATGCTAAAGTTCAATTGCCACCCGCACAGGGGACTGCAAACTCGAACCCATGGGCTGGAATAACATACGACGGACTGCGCTGCGTCTCGAAGCGGCGCACGTACAAGCGATTAGGAAAGGCGGCCCATCTGCCCGTTCTGGTAATCCTGGATCGCTCGCGTGATTTCTTCGCGCGTGTTCATTACGAATGGTCCCTGCCCTACCACTGGCTCGCCAATCGGTTCCCCGGTCAGCACCAGCAGCCTCGCGGACGCTTCTGTCTCAATGCGGACCACACTTCCGGCCCGATCAAGTTCTGCGAGTTCAACAGCCTCGACCGGCGTACCATTGATTTGCACGGCCCCGGACTGGACCGCGATCAGGCTGGTATGTCCCTGCGGTAGTGCGAGTTCCACTTCCCTGGATGCTGCTTCCCTGGATGCTGCGATCTCGACGTCCCAGACGTTGACGGCAGTAAATGTTCGCGCCGGACCTTTGGTCCCCTCGAATTCGCCTGCGATGACGCGAACGGTTCCTGCGCCGTCTGACAGCGCCACACCCCGAGTGCTTTGGGCGGAAGGGAACGAATGGGGGCCGGCGTAGTCAAGCAGCAAGAATGGATCGAATGCGTTGCCGCCGGCGTACGAGATCAAGCTCCGCACGGGAAACCCGTCGCCGACCCAATGTTGGGGCACGTCCCGGATGATGCGGCGGATGGTATTCATCAGTGATTCCTCGTTCCTTGTGCGACGGACATTCCTACCGCTTGGCGTTGTAGCTTGTGATCAGGAACATTCCGTCCTGTTGACTTTTATCCGTCATTCGGCAAATAATCAAGTACGGTCTTTTTTGTAACCAAGTATCACAAAGGATAGTGTGTGGCCAAGAGTACCGTGCGAAAGAACGACAAGAAGTCCGTGAGTTGTCCCGTCGAAACGACGATTGCGGCGATCGGCGGGCGCTGGAAAGTGCTGGTGATTCACCATCTACTTGAGAGGAAGCAGCGATTCGGCGAATTGACGCGGCTGCTGGGTGGCGTCTCGGCGCGGACGCTGACTCGCCAACTCCGCGAGTTGGAAGCGTGCGGCATCATCGACCGCCATGTTCACCAACAAGTCCCGCCCAAGGTGGAATACTCGCTGACGCCGTTGGGCCGTCAGCTTGAGCCGGTGCTTTCCGCAATGCATGCCTGGGGTGAAAAGCTCGACAGGCAGGCCCCACAGACCGCCCGAAGGGAAAGTCTCCTAGCAGGCTTTGTACCGCCAGAGTAAACTTTTGGAGTATACCGGAGAGGCTGTGAAAATATTGAATTGAAATGGGTGTAACTCGCATCCCGCTTTTATGCAGCTTGCCCGTAGAGCGTATTTTGTTCAGTTTGGATTCGGTGTTGGTCGAATTCCTTCCAGTCGCCGTTGAGGTAAATCGACCGTAGGTAGAGCATGGCCTGGGCGCCTT
>JBGTJT010000262.1:0-11092 GCA_041744995.1 Pirellulales bacterium
TGCCTCCGCCTCAGGCATGCCGCGGCCGACGAGTTGCAGCCGCTGGCCGGCGAACAGTGTGCCGGGCCGGCCGGCGAGCATCACGTCTTCGGCGCCTGGCCATTGGCAATCCAATATCTGCCACGGCCGTTGGCGATGCGCCGTGGAGGCCGCTTCGATCTCCTGTTCGCCGACGACCGAGAACACGGCCCCGCCCGACTCGCGGGCTAAGTAATTCAGCATCCGCACGTCGGCGCCGGTCATGCCCGTGCGATAGCAGAACAGCGGGCCGGCGTCCTTGACGATGCGGCCTAACATGGCGGCGTTCAGCTCGCCCCAGGTGGCGGCGGCGTCGCTGAGCAGGAAGTAATCGGCGAGCGGCGGATTCTCGCTTCCGTCCTGCCAACCCGGCCGGGTCGCCTCGGTCAGCGCGGCCGACAGGTCGGTCGCTCCTTCCAGCGCCAGGGACTCGCAGTACTCTTTCAGCTTGGCGGCGTTCTCCGGCGTGTTGGCCACAAACTGCGGCTGCCACCAAGCCGTTTCGATGTTAAACGTGAGCACCGCGAACTCTTGGAGCCTGCCGCGGTTGTTCTCCAGTGTTGCCTCCAGCAGTTTCAGCCAGACGTTAAACTGGTCAGGGTTCGCGCTGAGCGATGTGTCCAACAGGAACACCGCCCGCGGCGAACCGGCCACTGCTTCCTCTGCCGGCAAGGCCGGCTGGAAGCTGGCCGAGGCGAACGAGCCGAGACCGGCGTCCCCTTCACCGACCAGCGCGATCGCCTCATTGGCGCCGTCCAGCTTGACCTCAAACTCCCGGGCGACCGGTTGCTTGAACTCGTAGAAGCGGCGATTCACGCCGTCATAGGCTTTGTCGGCCTGGGGTGAGACGGTTGCCATCATTCCGTCGGCCGTGGCGACATTGATCGACACGGAGGCGTCCGGCACGTACTCGGGAATGTTCAGCTTGTAGACCAACTGCTCGCCGAGCCGCTCCAGCGGCACGTCGTAGCCGACCACGATGCGATGCACCTGCCGCGGCGCCAGCGGGAACACCCGGGCGGAGAAGACGCCGGCGCCAGACCATTCAACCAGCGCCGGGTCGACCTGGCGGCGTTTGATCGTCTCGTAGGCCAGCGCCGCCTTCTCCCGCGGCACCATCCGGGCTTCCTTCGGTTCGGTCCAGGTCTCGGCCCGCACGTCGCGGATATCGGTCAGCGAGTTGGCGGCATCACCTTCGGTAATCTCATAGAAGACTTCCCGCACCGATTTCCTCGGTGCGTTCACTTCTTCCGAAGAACCCTCGACGGCTTGCAGCTTCGTCTCGCCGAAGGCGAAGTAGTAGAGCGAGGCCTCGCTCGGCAGGCGAAGTTGGAAATTGCCTTCGAGTTGCTGGTCGCGGTCGTTCTCGAAGTAGCAGTCCAGCAGCACCCGGGCACGATCGCCGTCGATCTGCACCATCGCCTGCATTCCTTGCAGGGGTAGGTCTTCACGATCGCCAATCATCAGCCGCGAAGCATTCGCCTCGACGCTGCTCCGCCGCCACGACTCGATCGGCCGGTCCTTCAAGGCGGGCCGCTTGGCCAAGGTCTCTTTGGTCTTGTTGAGCAGTTCCGTGGCGTCGCCGACTGCTTCGATGAGTTGCTTCTCACGTTCTTCCACGTCATCGCTCAATACGACCCGCGCCAGGCGGCGCGTCGACTCGACGAGTTGGACCTGGGTATCTTCCAGCAGTTTCAAGTCTTCTTCGGTGGCCTCTTCGTCGTGCCACTTCTTGGCGTCGAGGAACTTGCGAGTCTCATCGTACTCGGATTGCAGTTGCTGTAACTGCTCGGCGAGTTCGCCTTCCTGTGATTGGGCCAGTTGACCGAGCCCGTGGGTCGTATTGTTGACGAGTTCTTCGAGTTGCCCCCAACGATACCTGGTAACACCGGCGATCTGGTCTTTGGTGAGCGGCGCTTCTTCGATTGCCTTTTGCTGACTTTCGAGGGCGTCTATTTGCTCGGGGACGTCGGGTTCCTGGGCAGGCAGGTCGGCTGGCCTTGCCGGTGCTTCGGTGACCGGATTGGGTTGTGGTGTGGCCGGCACCCCAGTCGCCAACCGCCGGTCGAGGTCCTCAACAAGCGGCGCTGCCAGCGGATGTTCCAATTCGTCGACAGGATCAACGGCGAAGGCATCGTCCGTTTCGCTAAGTTCACCGCCGTAGGGTGTCACTGAGCCAGGCACAAATTCATCAAGATTATCCGACTCGACCGGGGCAATGTCGGCTTCCGACGTCCGCGAGAAATGGGAGATATCCCCAAGCTGACTGAAGGACGGCCGCGGGGTAATTCCCACATAGCGACGATCCGCGGCGATCAAATCCGCTACGCTTACGTCGACGCGACTAGCAACATCGCCGGAATCGGCTTCTGTCGCGCCGAAAGGTTCGCCGCCAAACCCGCCGCCGCCGAAACCGCCTCCCGAACGATCGCCATTGTAATCAAACGATTGACCTTCGCGTTCCGAACCGGAGAAGGGCAACAATGCCAGGCCCCTTGCGCCGTGTTCCGGTCGGCCTTCGACGACAATGTCTCCTGAGACGCCAGCGTCCCCGTTTCTGCCAGTCCCGAATCGCCGCTCCCCCTGCGTCAACTCTTCCCAAGTCTCAGCGAAGTCAATGGTCGAATCGTCGAAATCCGAAATGGAGCTTTCGTCGACGGACATCAATCGCTCAAATCTTTCCTCTTCTCGCCGCAATCTCTCCAGCAAGATGTGTTGCTCCAATGCCCTAGCTTTCATCTCCGACTCGGATGAAGCGTCCGACCCGTCCGCAACAAGCCGAGAAGAGCCATCGGACGTAAACAGCACATACCCCACACCCACCATCAAAACCAACACCAGCGCCACGCCCACCAGATTCGCCCAAGACATCGGCGTAACCACCGGCGCGGGCATTGCCTTCGGTTGCAGCCGCTCGGCAATCGCGGCGCGCAGCTCCGGCGAAGCCGGCAGCGGCTGGCCTGCCTTGTTGCTCCGCAACGAGCGGCCAAGTTGCTGGACCTCGGCCACGATGCGCCTGGCCTCAGGATTGCCTGCCAGATGGCGCTCCACCTCGGCGGCTTCGTCGCTGGCCAGTTCACCCAAGGCGTAGGCGGTGAGCAGTTCTTCGTGGATGGGTTGGGATGACATGGTTCCGACTCCTAGGGAGTAGACGAGTAGATGACTTCGTTTCGAGAACACAAGGTTCGCCGGCACTGCCTGGTCAATGTGGACATCAAATGGCAGCCGAGTAGTGTCTCAATGGAATCGAAGATTCCAAACCAGCCGCGGAGCGGCGGCAGGACGTAGCCTGGGGTGGAGGCACGCAAGCGGAGCGAGCGGGCCGGAACCCCAGGTAATGATCGCACCAAGTACAGCGGCTGAGCGGATCGCACAACTTCAAGCGGAACGTGACCGATGCCGCAACACCCCGAGGCTGGCCTCGGCTGAAAGCGGCCTCGGCAAGACGTCGACGGATAGCATTGCTGGCCGCTCGGCCGATCGGTGGGCCAACGTCCTACCTGGGACTCACGTCCCAGGCTAGGTGCTGCCGTCCCTATCGGGACTTGTCTTACGCCAACATATGTCATGATGGGAATGCTCGTCTGCAAGGAAGCTCAAAACACTGTGTGAGAAACCTTCCGGTTATTTCTCTGTCCCGATCTTTCTGTCGAAAAATAACGACAGAAAAATGGATGGCAGAAAAATGGGTCAGGTGGTAACCGTATCGTTAATCATTGCCTTCACCTTCGGATGATGCCTTAACTTCTGGATCGCGCGATGCACCTGCACCCGAATGTGGCCTGCGTCGCGGCCGACGATGTCGCTGATCTCGCGGTAGCACAGTCCGTGGCTCCACAGGTCGAGCACCTCCTGTAAGTCTTCCGGCAAAGTGTGCATCGCTTCGTCTAGGCACGCTTGCGTTTCGTGCTGCTCGACCGCCTCGTAGGGTGAGAGGTCGTGGCTCGCACAGTTCGCTTCGGCCACCGGCGCCAGGGTTTCCATGCGTCGCTCCTTTCGTCCCAGCTCGCGGGCACGATTTCGACACACCGCGAACAGCCAAGGCTGCAAGCGGCCGTCCAGTTCCGCCGGCGACTGGTCGCACAGCTTGAGAAACACAAACTGCACCAAATCCCTGGCCGCATGCTCGTCCGCCGCGAACCGCAGCGCGTACCGCAACAAGGGCGATTCATACTGCTGAATCGCCTCCATCACCCATCGCCGCCGGGCATCGTTGGCTGGCTCCACGTTCCGCTCCGCGCGTTTGCTGTAGTGGCCGCTGGCAATCTACCAATGCGCATCATCGCGTTTTGTTACCGAAAATGCGCGGGGATTTTTTCTTAACCCCCGGTGATTACACCGGGGGCTCTAACCAGCGTCGCCAACCACCACCGTGATGCTTGGGACTTGCGGCCTCCGGGGCGGTGCAATGCTGTGCGGCTGGCAATCCCGCTAGAGCCCCCGGTGTGTTCACCGGGGGTTAAGAGCGCTTTTCGCAACACCTTTATCCCCAAGGACTTGCGTCGCCGCGAATTTTCTCCTCTCCGGGGTGGACCAACCGTGTCCGGGCGCGCGCGGATAACTATTGCAGACGCGGCTGCTGGTGGCCGCGGAGTGTTACCCGCAAACGCTTTACCCAGGAGATGCACTGATGCAACTCAACATCCACTTTACCGCTGTCGACACGACCGATCATCGCTCCTCGCAGGCGAGCCTCCACTCGCTGCCGAACGAAACGCTGTTGGAACGGTTCTACGAGGGAGACGACGACGCGTTCGAGACGCTGGCTGCACGATTGCAGCCGCGGCTGGTCAACATGGCCTTGTCGCAGTTGCCGCGGCATCTGCCGGCCCGTCGGGAGCTGGCCGAGGATTTGGCGGCCGACGCCTTGATTAAGGTGCTCCGCACCCGCAACCGGCCCCGCACCCGGTGGCAGGCGGGCAAGGGAGCGGTCGATAGTTGGATGATGAGGATCATCCGCAACCTGATGATCAGCCGCTTGCGAACCAAGAAAGGGAAGGAATCACTCGGCACCGATCTGGAAGCCCGCGACCCGCAGGGCCGCGTGCAGCGGTTTGGTTCGCAACTCCGCGATCATCGGCTGGATGCCGAGCAGGCCGAGCGCGAGGCGGAGGATCTCCGCCAGCGGATGCTGGAAGCAATTCAATACTTGCCGGAGGAGTTACAGCAGATTCTGCTGATGAAGTTCGACGGAATGAGCCACCAGGAAATCGGCGACCTGGTCGGCACCTCCAAGTCGGGCGTCACTCGGCGGATCCAAGCGGCCCAGCGCACCTTGCAGCAACGGCTGGCAGCGGCATAAGGAGGAAATCCCAAATCCTATATAACCAAATCCTAAACAATGTTCCAAATTCGAAGGACCGAACGAATCGCACATCTGAGTTTTCGGTCATTTGAATTTGTTTAGGATTTAGGATTTCGAAATTAGGATTTCCCCCCGGGGTCTTTCCTGCTAGATTGACGGGCGTACAGTAACGCCCGTTAATTGGAATCGCAGGATGGCTCCTTCCTACACCCGCGGCAAGCAGACGGCTCGGCAGTTTAAGGTGTTGCAATTGTTGCAAGGCTCGCGGTTCGGCATGTCGACACGCGAACTACGGGATTCGGTCGTCGAGGAACTTGGCCTCGATTCGCTGCATGAGAAGTCGATCAAGCGCGACATCGAGCATTGGCGGCAGGCGGGTTTTCCGATCCAGCGGCTGGAGACGGCCAACCCCGAGCGGCCCTGGATTTGGAAGCTCGACAAGAGCGATCAGGCCGTGCCGCGGCTGCCGATCAGCGTGTTGGAGTTGCTGGCCTTTGCCGCCAGCCGCGAGCTGCTCTATCCGCTGGCGGGCACGCCCTACTGGGACGGCGTGCAGCGGCTGTGGCAGCGGATGCGGGAGAATACTTCCGACGAAGTGTTGGAACTGCTCGACAAGCAACGGACGGGGCTGATCGTCCGCGGGGCGCCGCCCAAGGACTACGCTCGGCAGGAAGGGATGCTGTCGAGCCTCAACCGGGCGGTGTTCGAGCATCGGATTGCGGAAATCAAGTACAGAACGGTTCGCGATCCGCGGTCCCGCAAGCGGACCGTCGAACCGCACGCGATCGTGCTGCATAACAACAACATCTACATCCTGGCCGCGGAGGCGGACGACGGGGCCAGCACGATCAAGACCTTCAAGCTGGACCGCATCGGCGGTGTCGAACTGCTCGACGCCCGGTTCAAGCCGCAGCCCGATTTTGATCCGGAGGAGTTCTTCGATCACTCGATCGGCATCTTTCGCACGGCCGATCCGCAGCGGTTCCGCGTGTGGGTCTCCGCGGAGCGGGCGGCCTGGGTGATCGACGCGGCGCTGCACCCCAAGCAACAGGTCGAACTGAACGACGACGACAGCCTGACGATTACGATCGACCAGGGCTACGAAGAAGAGGTGCTGCCGCAGGTGTTGAGCCTGGGCGAACATGCGGAGTTGCTGGAGCCAAAGGCGTTGCGAAAGAAGTTGCGGGCGATTGCGAAGGAACTGGCTTCCCGATATGTCGATTGACTATAATCGGTATTGTGGTTGTTCGATTAGCATTCCCCAGGGACTCATACCATGAGCGTTGATATACCTTCTGATCTCAGTCCCCAGGTAAGTCAATTGATCGCCCAGGGAGTCGTGAAGAACGAAGTGGAAGCAGTCACCGAGGGCCTGAAGCTTTTGTTAAAGCGAGAGTCGCTTCGTCGCGATGTTAATTTGGCGCTGGAGTCGCTCCGCCGTGGCGAAGGACACACCGAAGAGGAGGTGTACGATGATTTGTTTCGCGAACTTGACGAACAGATTCGCGCCCAAGGTAGCGACTGATGCCGCGGCTCACCTACTCGACGGACGCCAAGCAGGATATTCGGGAAACCGTTGCCTACATATCGCGAGACAACCCTGCCGCGGCCCATCGATGGTTGACAGAAACACGCCGACGTTGTCGCCTTCTTGCAAGAAACCCTAAGTTGGGGGAAATCAGAAAAGGCTTCGATACGGAAGAGCTTCGGGTGTTTTCTCACGGAAACTATGTGATTCTCTACGCGGTAGTTCCTGGGAAAATTCAAGTAGCTAGGATCGTCCGCGGTGATCGAGATATTCAACTCGATTGACGCAACGCCTCAAAACTGCTCCAAGAACCGCACGTCGTTCTTATAGAACTCGCGAATGTCGGTCACGCCGTGCCGGCGGGCGCAGAGCCGTTCGACTCCTAGCCCGAAGGCGAAGCCGGTCACTTCCTCCGGGTCGTAGCCGACCGCCTTCAGCACGTTGGGATCGACCATGCCGGCGCCGCCGAACTCGATCCACTTGTCGTCCCAGTGGAAGTCGGCCTCCACGCTCGGTTCGGTGAAGGGGAAGAACGAGGGGCGGAAGCGAATATGGACGTCGTGCCCTAAGTAGCTGGTCGCGAACAGCCGCAGCACCGTCTTCAGGTCGGCCATCGTCACGCCTCGGTCGACGTACAGGCCTTCCACCTGGTGGAACATGGGATAATGGGTCGCGTCGGGCGTGTCGGGGCGGTAGACCCGGCCGAGCGATACGATCCGCACCGGCGGTTGGGTTTGCTCCATCACGCGAATCTGCACCGTGCTGGTCTGGCTGCGGAGCAGTTTGGGGGATTCGTCGGCCGTCTTGCCGGCCGCCACCAGGTAAAAGTTATCGAGCGGGTCGCGGGCCGGGTGCGAGAGCGGGATGTTGAGCGCCTCGAAGTTGTGCCAGTCGTCCTCGACCTCGGGGCCTTCGGTGACGCTGAATCCCAGCCGGCCCATCAAGTCCTTGAGTTCCTCGATGGTTTGCGTCAGCGGATGGACGTGGCCCAGGCGGCGGCGAACGCCCGACAGCGTGGGATCGAACGTCTCACCCGATTCGCCCGCGTCGGCGGTCTCTTCGATTCGCTGCTGGGCCGTGGCAAAGGCCGCTTCGATGGCCTGCTTGGTCTCGTTGAACTGCTTGCCGGCGGCCGGCTTGTCCCCCTTGTCGACATGCCCCATTCCCTTTTGGGCGTCCTTGAGCAAGCCTTGCTTGGCACCGAGAAAGCGAATCCGCGCGGCCTCCAGCGCCTCCTCGTCGCAGACCGCCGAAAAGCTTTCGGCCGCCTCCTGGCGAAGTTGCTGCAGCTTGGCGAGATATTCCGTCAGCGCCACGGCGAGTCTCCTCGGGCAAGCGGTTAATCCGCATTTAATCTTGGATCCGGCAACCAACGGGCGTGCAGCACCAACGGACGCTGTGCGCGGGGTCGGATTCCTGCGACAAACGCTAGGCGATGGCCGCTTTGGCTTGCTCGACTACCGCGTCAAACCCGGCCGGATCGCTGACGGCCATTTCGGCGAGCGTTTTGCGGTCGAGGTTGATTTCGGCCTTGTTCAGCCCGTGGATGAACTCGCTGTACCGCAGACCCCGTTCTCGGCAGGCGGCGTTGATGCGGATGATCCACAGCTTGCGGAATTCGCGCTTCCGCGTGCGGCGGTCTCGCGTGGCGTAGACCTCCGCCCGGATAAGCGTTTCCTTGGCGGTGCGAAGCAGCTTGCGCCGTCCGCCGACGTAGCCCTTGACCTTTTTGAAGAGGCGATTCTTCGCCCTGTTGCGCGCTGCGCCTTTGGTGGTACGCATGGATGAAACCTTTCTTTTTTTGGCTCTGCGAGGCCCTTCTCGATTCAACCGATGAGAAGCGTTACTGCCCGAGGCCGGGTAAAGTGGTGGCGGCTTCCAGCCGCCGCTGTTTTCTTGGTTTGCGGCTGGAAGCCACAATCACGGTTGGACTTAGTAGCTGTTGTGGGCCAGCGCCGCGCGAATGCCCTTGCTCGAAGCCTCGGCCAGCACGGTCGTGCCGCGGAGGTTGCGCTTGCGCTTATGAGACATCCGCGCCGCTAGGTGACTGGTGCCCGACTGGCGATGCTTGACCTTGCCCGTGGCGGTCAGGCGGAAACGCTTCTTGGTGCCCTTGTGTGTCTTTTGCTTTGGCATGACTCGGACTCGATAGCTGGGGATCGATCTGGAATTTACAAGACACTTAGTATACGCGTTCCGTGGAAGCGGGGGAAGTCCTCCTTTCACCCTAATTCAGATATCAGGCTCTCCGCCGTTCCTTTTCCAACGCTGTGTACAGCCAGGCGATTGTCTTTTCGGCCATCGTGTTGTAATAAGCAAATCCATGCCCGCCGGCGGTGGTTTCCAGATCCCATTCGTGCGGCACGCCCAAGGCGGACATCTTCATGTGCAGCCGCTCGGCACTTTCGAACCACAGCCGATCGGCCGGATCGCAGCAAAAAAACGAGTTGCGGGGCCAGTTGAGCGGGTGGACGTGCAGAGTGGCGGTGTCCTGCCGGCAGTCTTCGGCGTCGGTGTACATCTGCGGAAGCATGGCCCATTCCGCCCCCTGGTCGAAGCGGATCTGGTAGTCGATCGCCGGTGCGATGCCGGCCACCACCGGGAACGTATCGGGGTGCTTGAACGCCAGCCGCAGCGCCCCCTGCCCTCCCATGCTGGTGCCGAACAGTCCGATTCGCGGCGGCGCCGCGCCCCACCGCCGCTCGATTTCCGGCAGCACGTTCTCCAGCACGTGCCGGTGTGGAGTGAGCCGGGGATCGAAGTCCGGACAGATGCGATCGGCCCAATAGCACGGCCCCGTGTGCGGGGCGATCACGCGCAGGCCGTGCCGTTCGAACTGCTCGATGAACGGCCGCTTGTCGACCAGCCGTCCCCCATGCACGCCGTGCAGGTACAGCGCCACGTAGCCATGCTCGCTCGGTTGCGAGGGCTCGAATAGGTCGGCCGGATGCCCGGCGATCGTAACTTCAGTCCACATCGGATGTTGTATGTTGCTTGTGCTATGTTGTATGTTGCCTGTGGGATGCTGCGCCGCGCAGCCCCCGTGGCCGTTCCTCCCTACAACATACAACAATTGCACCTTGAAAACGTTACTCACCGCCGAAGAACTCTCCGCGGGCGTCGATCGACTGGCCGCCGAGATCGCCGCTCATTATCGTCATGAGCCGCTGACGATCGTCGGCATCTTGACCGGCAGCATCGTGTTGTTGGCCGATGTGATCCGCCGGATCGACCTGCCGATCAAGGTGGGGCTGATCCAGGCCAGCAGCTATCGCGGTACGGCGACCGAGCCGGGCGAGTTGCTGCTGAATTTGGAGAAACTGCCCGATGTGACCGACCGCCACGTGCTGCTCTTGGATGATATCTTCGACACCGGCCGCACGCTGGCCGAGGTGGTCGACCGCATTCGCGATCGCGGCGCCCGCTCGGTCCGTTCGGCGGTCCTGCTCCGCAAGCAAGGCCGCCAGCAGGTGGCACTGGAGCCGGAACACGTAGTGTTTTGCATCCCCGACGCATTCGTGGTCGGTTACGGACTCGACTATGCCGACGCCTATCGCAATCTGCCGTTTGTCGCCGCTCTGGAAGAAGGGGATCTGTAGCATGGCGACCGGCGGAAGGAAGATAAGCCGCCGACAGCAGGAGCAAAATCCTAAGCACGAATATCGAAATCCTAAACAATGTTCGAATGCCGGAATGCTTCAATGTCCAAAACGGTCGCCCGTCGCCGTTTCCACCAATGACTTTGCAGCATTATGATTTGTCTAGAGTCCCATGGTCCCAATACCGTGCCCCCACGCATCATATTCATCACGCGGCGGTTCTGGCCCCTGGTGGGCGGGGCCGAAACGCAGGCGACGCTGTTGGCGGCCGAGTTTCAGCGGCGGGGTTGTCCCACGACCATTCTCACCGCCCGCTGGCAAGCCTCCTGGCCCGAGCAGATCGAACATCATGGCGTGCGCGTGGTGCGGCTGGCACATCCCACCGCGCCGTACTTCGGCACGTGGCGCTACATGACCGCGCTGTCGCGGTGGTTGGCTGAGCATCGCGGGGAATACGACGCAATATACGTCTCGCGGCTCAAGCAAGACGCCTACGTGGCGCTCGATCGAACCATCGTCGGTGATGTGCCGGTGATCTTGCGGGCGGAGTCCGGCGGCGGCAGCGGCGAATGCGCCTGGCACACGAAAGCCCTATTTGGGCGGCGGATCGCCCGCCGCTGCCGCACGGCCGACGCCGTCGTC
>JBGTJT010000263.1:0-16130 GCA_041744995.1 Pirellulales bacterium
TCGGCGGCGAACCTGACGCGGCTCTCCAACTTCTTGCTGCTGTTTGTCTGCACGGGCAACACCTGCCGCTCGCCCATGGCCGAGGGTCTGGCCAAGATTTTGATCGCGCGGCGGCTTGGCTGTGCTCCGGCGGAAATCGATCAGCACGGGGTGATGGTCGCCTCGGCCGGCATCGCGGCGATGGTCGGCGGCCGAGCCAGCGCCGAATCGGTGCAAGTGATGACGCAACTCGGCATCGACGTAGCGGGCCATGAAAGCCAGCCGCTCACCGAGCAACTGGTGCGGCACGCCGATCTGATCCTGACCATGACCCGCTCGCATCGGCAGGCGATCGTCACCCAATGGCCCGACGCCGCCGAGCGGGTGGACATCATCTGCCTCGACGGCCAGGACGTCTCCGACCCGATCGGCGGCCCATTGGAACTTTACGAGCAGGCCGCGCGGCAGATCCAACAGCAACTTGACAAACGAATCGACCAACTCGATTTCTAGGGACCAGCTCAAGAACATTTTCAGTATTTGCGGGTTCTGATTTGAACAGGAGGAAACGAAGGGAACAGAGAGAAATATGGCTCCGTTGCCTCTCGTCTCCTTTGTTGTCTTGGAAATTGATAAGTTGATTATCCGAAGATGACTGTCGCATTGAGCGGTTGCAAAGGTGTCGGCCAACTATTGATCTTGGTGCTTGAAACGGACTTCATCGATTAATAAATCAGATTGGCGGGTTTGCTCAATGTGAATTCGCAATCCAATGCAAACTAATTGAAAATCGCCGAGGAGCAAACAAAGAAGACGAGAGGCAACAGAGGTGATTCGCCGCTCCGTTCTCTTCGTTTCCTTCTGTTCAAATACCCATATTACTTTTGAGCCATTTCTAAGATAGTGCGGACCAGACGGCGGCAGCACTGGAAACAACCCGGTTAGGCGGAGAACCACACGACCATGCAGATTGCGATTGGAAGCGACCATCGAGGTTACCAGCTCAAGGAAAAGCTGATCGACCGCCTGAAGCAACTCAAGCACGCCGTCGACGACGAAGGCGCTTGCGACACCGAAAGTGTCGACTATCCGGATATCGCCGCGATCGTCGCCAGGAAGGTCAGTCGCGGCGAAGCCGACCGCGGCATCCTGATTTGCGGAACGGGCATCGGCATGGCGATCGCCGCCAACAAATTCACCGGCGTGCGGGCGGCGCCGATCAACGACGATCTGTCCGCCGAATTGAGCCGCCGCCACAACGACCTCAACGTGCTCTGCCTCAGCGGAGACATGGTGGGAGACGCGCTGATGGAACGCATCCTCGACATTTGGCTCACCACCGAGTTCGAAGGAGGCCGCCACGGCCGCCGCGTGCAAAAAATCGCAGAACTCGAAGCGGGCTAGAGAATTGGCGAAGTTTGCCGATTAAGCGGGATATAACGGCCAAGTTTTGCGCCCGTAACGATCGTTCTCTGGAATTTTTTCGAGTTTTCTTCAAGTCGCGCCTCCACGTATTGCGAGCCGGCGGCGGCCTGTTAAAGTCAAGGTTTAGAGCTTCGCGCGCGCTCCCGCCAGCGGGACGAGCGGATCCATACGCTGGGTGTCCGAAGCGACCCGAGCGTTCACCAACGGAATGCCACTGATGAGCGATCTACCCCGACAAGCCGGCAGCGACGTCGATCACCTGCTGCGCAACGCCCAACTGCGCGACGAACTGGAACCCTACTTCGACGAAGCGATCACGCGGGTCGACGTCCAGCGACTTTCCACGCCGATGGAAAACAAGTTCTTGCAGTCGATGCTCGACTGGGAACGCGCGCCGGTGTTGCCGATTGCACAATGGTTCGATCCGCCGCTGCAGGTGCCGCCGCCGGAGTCGTACGCCCGCGACGAAAACGGCGAGTTGGCGTTGCACGAAAAATTGTGGGAGACGATCCACCAGTTGTTTTCGCAGCGGATCACGCTCGACTTCACCGACCATCTCAGCGACCGGCAACTCTACACCTTGATCTATCGCGACATCCTGCCGGCGCAGGAAAAGCGGGTACCCGCCGCCGAGAGCTATCTTCACTGGGACTGCGCCGACGTGGGGGACGATTCCGAAGTGTGGCTGACCTACTACGCCAGCGAGGAAGACCGCCAAAGCTGGTACGAAGAAACCGGCGAAGCGCTGCCCGAAGCGCAAGCGCCCCCCTACCAGCGCAACATGCCGCAACAACCGCTGTAGCGTTTCGTTAACTGTGTTCTTACACTGCTTTCTGCGGTATACTTGCAGTGCGGGGAACTAAATGAAACCCGGGGTTCGTCAATCATGTCCACCGTAAGTGTTGCTGAACAGATGTTGCAGCCGGTCACCGACTGCCTGACGCCGGAAGTGGCCCAGCGGATTGTCTCGGCGCGTCTCGGCGCCGCAACCCAAGCTCGTATAGACGAGCTTGCGACGAAAGCCAATCAAGGCGCCCTCTCGGAGGAAGAGCGAGACGAGTACGCGCAGTTCGTCGAGTACATCGATCTGCTAGGCGTCATCAAGGCCAAGGCGCGTCGGTTGCTTCGCCAGGCAGATAACTGATTGATGCTGCGCTGCGCCTTACCGTCCGCGAGCGGGCGAAAGATCGATGTGAGTATTGCCGGTTGCCTCAGTCGGCTGTTGATGCGACGTTTCACGTCGATCACGTTATCGCACGGCAACATGTCGACCACCAAGATGACGATCCTGAGAGCCTCGCGCTGGCGTGCAACCGCTGCAACCTATGCAAGGCCACGAACCTCAGCAGCATCGACCCCGACACGGGCGAGCTTGTCCGCCTATTCCATCCGCGGGAAGACGTCTGGGACCAGCATTTTGCTTTCGATGGAATCACAATCGTCGGCCTGACCCCGACCGGTCGCGCCACTGCACGCTTGCTGCAAATGAACGCGCGACATCGCATCGAACTGCGAGAGTGGCTACTCAGCGAGAATCGGGACGCGTAGTATCGGCTATGGTCCTGCCAGCTCGTGCGGAGACGCGGTAACAACAATACCTGAAGCCCTAGATTTGGACGTACCAGAATGCTTGCGTCCGTGGCGGAATTCCGAGGCATTGCCAACGCCCTACACGAATCACTACAAAGCGGTCGTCGTTCCGTCCGGCGGGCGGCGGATGTACTGCATTTCGCTCACGCCCCAGCCGCCGTGGTCGTACTCGCGACCAACCCGTGATGAAACTCCCGAAACAAAGTCCGTGCGAATTGCGCGAATACTGCACCTAGCGGCGATTACCAGCCATTCCGTTCCGGACCGCCATGATGTTCTGAACGGTAGAACCGATCGCAACGCTTCTCCTGTTTGTATCAAGACGATCACTTATAACGTCGATACCGACAATACGGGGCTGCGTACCCATACTCGCTGCTTCCCCAAACATCAAGAGTGTCGTGAGGTTCGATCGCCAGCATTGCTAGCACAGGAGTCGAAGATGAATAGGGTCATCCTATTTGCGATGGCGGCGGTTGCGGTACTTCCATCAGCAACCTACGGGCATTGTGGTCGATCTCATGACATTCGATTCTTACCTGCCGCGCAGCAGGTAGCGGCAAGCCAACAGGTGCCGGTCGAGCAAGTGCCCGCTCCGCAGCCGGACGGTCAATTAACCTTGGAAAATCTGGAAGCGATCGCGCTGCAGAATAATCCAGCGTTAGCCGAGGCGCAGGCCAAGGTGGAAGCGGCTCGGGGCAATTGGCTCCAAGTGGGACTACGACCCAATCCGGTCGTCGGCTACGGCTCCTCCGACATAGGCCTTGATGGCACGGCAGGGCAGCAAGGTGCGTTTGTCGGACAACGGCTGATCACCGCCGACAAGCTCGGCTTAAATCGGGCCGTCGCACAGCAGGAAATCGCCCGCGCGGAACAATGGTGGGCGGCGCAGCAATTTCGCGTGCTGAACGATGTGCGCATCGCCTACCACGACGCGCTGCTGGCACAGCATCGGGTAGCGATCCTTGAAAAGCTATTGACCGTCAGCGAAGAAGCCAGCCAAGTTGCCGAGCAGCTCCTTCAGGCCCAAGAGGGAAACCGCATTCACGTTCTGCAATCGATGGTCGAGGCCGACACCGTACGCATTGACGTTGACAATGCCAAGAGCGATCACCTGACCGCCTGGCGGGAGTTGGTGACCGTGGTCGGCACACCTGGGATGCCTATGGAACGGCTCGCCGGAGACTACACGCAATTGCCACCGACGCTGCACTGGGACGAGGCAGTTCAAACCGTGCTGCGCGAAAGTCCCGAGATATCGATGGCCGTCACCGAGTTGGAACGCGCACGCTGGAAGTTGCAAAGGGCGTATGCTGGCAGAGTGCCGGACATCGACATGGAAGCCGCCGTCAAGTATGACAACGCGGCTGAGGACACGATTGCCGAAGTGCGAATCGCGGTGCCACTGCAGTTGTTCGACCGCAACCAGGGGAACATTAGGGAAGCCGAAGCCGAGGTGATCGCCGCCCAGCGGGCAATTCAGCGACTGGAACTCGACTTACAGAATCGTCTCGCCAACACCTTCAATCAATACCACAAAGCGCGTCAGCAGGCGGAGCGATTTACCAACAGCATTTTGCCGAATGCCAGATCGGCGTACGACTTAGTGCAGCAGGCCTACCGCAACGGCGAGTCTGGCTACCTGGATGTGTTGACAGCGCAGCGAACGCTTGTGCAGGCCAATCTGTCCTATCTGAACTCCCTTGAGCAAGTTCGCAACGGCGAAGTACAAGTGCGTGGACTTTTGTTGACCGGAAGTTTGGCGTCGCGGCCCTAGGCGTTAACGCGACTTGACCCCAGTTCGGCACGAAGCTAGGATATTGGTAAGTTCGCGTCGAGGAATCGCTTACTCCTGCGACACACGACTGCGGTCGCTTTTTGTACAAGCTAAAAATTTCGGGCTGTTCGGCTACATCCTACTACCACATTGTTCGCCAGTGTACGCCTCATGGTTCGTCGAACGATTTGCCCAATCCTCGTTTTCCTGTTGCTTGCCAATCAGGCTTTCTGCTTGGCCCATTCCCATGACGGGGAATCAGGGCAGCGGCCGCACATTCACATTGGCGGACATCACCACCATGGGACCGCCTCCAGGCATGATTGTTCCGGTCATGGGCACCGCCATGCTTCGCGGGGAAATGCCGCCTCAGACGAGCCTGGCTTCCAGACGCCGCCAGCGGACGACCATGATTCGACCGCGATCTATTTGACCGACGGCAAGACGTTTGTCAGAAGCTCACTTTCGGTCACCTGCCACCCCGACCAAATGGTAGCGTCGATGGATTCGCTTCGCCTGGCAAATGCCGATTTGGCGGAACAGAAGCGCGCAGCCGGGTGGGCCGACTCTGCGCCATTCTTTGAACATGGCCCGCCGCTCTACTTGCGCATCCTCTGTTTGAGGTTGTAATCTTCCGGCTCTCTCCGGTCATCCGGCGAAATTGGCGGCGTTCTCTGATCGCGCCTTTCGCATGGATTGTTGCGCGAAAATCGCTCGCTAAGTCTCGCTGCAAATACCATTTCTGCAAGTTGAGGTAAGAACAATGCGTCTCAAGGGAATCGTAGTGGGCATGGTCCTGCTGCTCGGCGTCGCGGCAGTCGCCTATTTTACGCAGGATCACTGGCGCACCCTGCTGACTGCCGAGCAGACACCGGAGCACGACGAGGAATCGCCACCGGTCGAGGAACCCAAAGTACTCAAGCTCACACCCCAGGCCCGTAAGAATCTGCGGCTGACTTCCAAGCCGGTTGCCGTCGAAACCTACTGGCGGACTGTGCAGATTCCCGGCGTCGTGATCGATCGACCAGGCCGATCGGATCGCGGCATTACCGCGCCTGCCGTGGGCGTGGTGTCTCAGGTGCATGCCTTTTCGGGAGAGACCGTGAGGCCGGGCGATCTGCTCTTCACGCTGCAACTACTCAGCGAGTATTTGCAAAACACCCAATCGGATCTGTTCAAGGCAACGCGTGAGACGGAATTGATCAAGGAGAACCGCGCCCGCCTTGAAGGGCTGGCCACGCAAGGGACGATCGCCGGCAGTCGCATCATCGAACTGGACCAGCAGATTCGGCGCCAGGAGGGATTGATTCAGGCGTATCGCCAGGATCTGTTGACCCGTGGCATTACGCCGGCCCAACTCGATCAAATCGCCAGCGGCAACTTTGTCTCCACCATGCAGGTGGTCGCTCCGCCACTGACCGATGACGAAAACGAGTGGCCCACGCAGCAGGTCGCCTTTGTGGACGACCCGGACGGCCAGTCGGTGATTTATGAGGTCGAGGATCTGATGGTCGGCCTGGGCCAGCAGGTTCAGGCAGGGCAGTTGCTCTGCGTGCTATCCAATCACCGATCGCTGTTCATTGAGGGACACGCCTTCAAGCACGATGCGCCGATGCTGGAGCATGCCGCTCGAAACGGCTGGCCCGTCGAGGTTGAATTCGCGGAAGACGATGCCCGGCATTGGCCCCCGTTCGACCAGACGTTTGAAATTCATCATTTGTCGAACAGGATTGACCCGTCGAGCCGCACGTTCGATTTCTTTATCCCGCTGACGAATCAGGCCCGTGGTTACGAAAAAGACGGCAAGACCTTTGTTGTTTGGCGGCTGCGACCCGGACAACGGGTGCGAATCCATGTGCCGGTGGAAAAACTCGAAAACGTCGTGGTCATGCCGGCCGGCGCCGTCGTACGGGAAGGGCCGGAAGCATATGTGTTTCGCCAGAACGGCGACCTTTTTAATCGCCTTCCCGTCCATGTGTTGCACGAAGATCGCCTCAACGTGGTGCTGGCCAACGACGGGAGCATCCTGCCGGGCAGCTACCTGGCGCAGGGGTCGGCTGCTTCGCTCAACCGAGTCCTCAAAGCGCAGGCCGCCAGCGGCATGCGAGCCGACGTGCATGTCCACGCCGATGGTACGGTCCACGAGTCACATTAACGAAGGATAGCTCGACGTGCTAAACGCCATTATCCGGTTTTCGCTTCGCTACCGCATGCTGGTGGTCGTTGTCAGCCTGGCCATGCTGATCTACGGCTCGTATCTGGCGACGCAAATGCCGATCGACGTGTTTCCCGATCTGGACCGTCCGCGGGTGATCATCATCACGGAGTGTCCCGGCCTGGCCACCGAAGAAGTGGAGACGCTGGTTACCCAGCCGATCGAAATTGCCTTAATGGGTGCCAGCGGCGTAACGGCGGTCCGTAGTCAAACCACTGCGGGCTTGAATGTCATCTACATCGAATTCGACTGGCAGACGGAGATCCGCGTTGCCCGGCAGACGGTCCAGGAAAGGCTGTCGACGATCGGCAACCTGCTTCCGGAAGGGATCATTCCGCAAATGACGCCCCCTTCGTCGATCATGGGGCAAATCGTGATCGCCGGCATCTACCGGCAAGAGGGTCCCAACGGGGGTGAATTGACGGCCATCCCGAAGACCGATTACCTGGTGGAATTGATCCCCGGCGCCAACGGACATCCGCCGGAATTGACCGTCTGGAAGCCCGGTGATCGCCGTCGCCACGATACCTGGGAGCAGGTGCCGTATACCGATTTCCGCTGGATCGATCCGCCGGAGCACACTGTTGACGGGTTTACCAGGGAATCCCGTGCGAGGCTGAGCATTGCGGGCTATCCCTACGAGATCGACTTTCAGACCGCTGAGCAACGCCAAATGGCGTTGCGGACGATTTCTGACTGGGTGATTCGGCCCCAGATTCTCAAAGTTGCCGGCGTGGCCGAAGTGTTCCAAATGGGCGCCGACCGCAAGCAATATCAGATCCTGGTCGATCCAACGGCGCTGCTGGAATACGGTGTGACGCTCCAGGACGTCGAGCTTGTGCTGCAAGAAAGCAACATCAACACCAGTGGCGGCTTCGCCGTCACGGGCGAAACCGAACGGCCGGTGCGCATTCTGGGACGGCTGGGACCCGATTCCCGCGTCGTTCTGGAAGACCTCCGCAAAGTACCGGTGAAGGTGAGCGACCGCCGGACGATCTTGCTGGGCGAGGTGGCCCGTGTCACCGAAGGACCGCAGTTCAAGCGGGGCGACGGCAGCGTCAACGGCCGGCCGGGTGTGGTGTTTACGATTGTCAAACAGCCACATGTCGATACCCGGGCCTTGACCGACTCCATCGAGGAGGCATTCCAACAGGCAGAGGCGGTGTTGCCTGCCGACATCATCATCAATTCCGAATTATTCCGCCTGAAGAACTTTATCGACCGCGGCATTTTCAACGTCGCCGAGGCGCTGGTGATTGGGGCCACCTTGGTGATTATTATCTTGTTCTTGTTTCTCTTGAATTTTCGCACCACGTTCATCACCCTGACGGCCATTCCGCTGTCGCTGGTCATCACGACCTTGGTGTTCCGCCTGATCGGATTCGTGACCGGTACCGAATTGTCAATCAACGTGATGACGCTCGGCGGACTGGCCGTGGCGATGGGCGAATTGGTCGACGATGCGATTGTGGACGTGGAGAACATCTTTCGCCGGCTCAAGGAAAACAATGCGCTGGGCAGGCCCAAGCCCTCGCTGCAGGTGGTGTATGAGGCGAGTCTGGAAATTCGCAGTGCGATTGTGTTCGGCACGGCGGTGGTGATCTTAGTATTCCTCCCGCTGTTTGCCCTCTCGGGCGTGGAAGGCCGCCTGTTCGCGCCACTGGGCGTGGCGTACATTGTGTCGATCGTGGCATCGCTGTTCGTATCCTTGACGGTGACGCCCGTGCTGTCGTATTACCTGCTGCCGCAATCCAAGGCGACCCACCGGGAGAGCGATGGGTTTTTGCTGTCAAGCTTGAAGAAGGTCAGCAGTTATTTGATTCGATTCAGCATGGCCTGGCCGGGCATGCTGCTGCTGGCCACCTGGATCGGCGTCGGCGTGGCCGCCTGGCAGTTTTCGCAACTGGGCCGCAACTTCCTGCCGCAATTCGACGAAGGGAGCGTGCAGGTCAACGTGACCCTGCCGCCCGGTTCTTCGCTGGAGGCGTCGAACCGAATGTCGGGGATCATCGACGATAAGTTCCGCTCCATGCAAAAGTCTCCGCAGCAACCCGAGGGCGAAATCCTTCACTTCGTGCGCCGCACGGGCCGGGCGGAGATGGACGAGCACGCATCGCCGGTCAATGCAGGCGAGTACATTCTCAACATGAATCCCGAGTCGGACCGGCATCGCGAGGAGGTCATCGGACAACTGCTCGACGAACTGCGCGAGGAAGTACCGGGCGTCGACATCGAAGTAGAGCAGCCACTGGCGCACTTGATCAGCCATATGGTTTCCGGCGTGTACGCACAGATCGCGATCAAGATCTATGGCGACGACCTCGACACGCTGCAACAGCTTGCCGAGGAGGTTCGTGCCAATATCCAATCCGTCCCCGGCGTGACGCCGCCCGTGGTGGAACCGATCCGGCAGACAGAGGAATTGCAGATTCGACTTCGTCCCGACGAATTGGCCTTTCACGGCGTGACGCGCGCCTATGTCGCAGAAATCTTGCAGACCGCTTTGCAGGGTGAGGTGGTTTCTCAAGTGCTGGAGGGACAGCGCCGCTTCGACTTGTTGATTCGACTCGAAGAGGAGTACCGCACCGACTATGCGAACCTCGGCAAGCTGCGCATCGACCTGCCCGAAAACCGTGGGCAAATCGAACTGCGGGAGCTTGCTGATATCGGCGTGGGAATGGGGCCCAACGCGGTGAATCGCGAGGATGCGCGGCGTCGAATTGTCATCCGCTGTAACACGCAGGATCGCGATTTGGCCAGCGCCGTTGCGGAAATCCAGCAGAGAGTCGACAATCGCGTAAGCCTCCCCGAGGGCTATTTCATCGAATACGGAGGCCAGTTCGAAAGCCAGCAACGCGCCACAAACATGATTATCGTCTTGGCGGGCTTCTCAGTCGTCGGCATGTTTGTAGTCCTGATGGTGCTGTTCCCCTCGGTCCGGATCGTGCTGCAGATTTTGAACGCCCTGCCGACAGCCTTTATCGGCGGTGTGTTGGCGTTGGTGATTACCCAACAAGACTTGACCGTCGCCAGCCTGGTCGGCTTTATCTCGCTGGGTGGCATCGCCGTGCGAAACGGGATTCTGCTGGTGACCCACTATGTTCACCTGATGGCCCATGAAGGCGAAGAGTTCAGCAAGGAGATGATCATGCGGGGAAGCCTGGAACGGCTGGCCCCGGTGTTAATGACCGCCTTGACGGCGGGGATTGGGCTGGTTCCGCTGGTGCTCGGCGGACAGGAGCCGGGGCGCGAGATTCTCTATCCCGTCGCCACGGTGATCCTCGGAGGACTCGTTACCTCCACGTTTTGTGAATTCCTGATTCACCCCGGCCTGTTCTGGAAGTTCAGCGGCAAGGATGCGATGAGAGTTTCCAAATTGAAGGAACTCGAGGACGAGTCGGGTATGCGTTAGGATGTTTCCCTATGTTCATTCATGCCGCGTGGCATGATGGTGAATGCACCTTGAAAGGAGTTCGTACCGATGAAGAAATTAACTGCAATACTGGCATCGCTGACGGCGATCTGCGCACTGACGCTCGTCGCGGGTTGCAAATCGAAGGAGGAGCCAGCCAAGCCCGAGGCGAACAACGCGTCCGGCGATCATGCCGACGATCACGGGCACGGTTCCGGCGGCCACAGCCACGGCGCCGGCCCTCACGACGGCACGCTGGCCGATTGGGGCGGCGGCAAATACCACGTGGAGTTCACCGTCGACCACGACAAGCAAGAGGCAACGGTCTACATCCTGGGCGACGACGAAAAGACCCCCTCCCCGATCGACGCCACGGAAATCCAACTCGCGATTGTCGATCCCGCGATGCAAGTCGCGCTGAAAGCGGTGCCGCAAGAGGGCGATCCAGCCGGTACCTCGTCGCGGTTTGTGGGCAACCACGAAAGCCTCGGAGTGGTGCAGGAGTACGCCGGTTCGATCACCGGCGTTGTCGATGGCACCCCTTACACCGGTGAGTTCAAAGAGGAAGCCCACGGGGCGCATGGCCACTCCGACTGAGAGGACATGCCGGTGACCCTCGACCGAGCGTCACACCGCGGAGACGATGAGCGATACCTGGACCCTCGCGGCCGGCACTGCCAGCGCCGGCCGCGAGTTTGCCGATGTTGCGCGCCTGGCGGCAAAGTTCTATTACGTTCCTACCAGCGGGAGGTGTGCCATGTGGATGACAATCGCCAAGGGCATTATCGCCGGACTCGTCGTGATCGGCGTTACGCAGCTTGCCAATAAGTTTCCACGTCTCGGGGCATTGCTGCTGACGTTGCCCCTGGTCAGCATCCTGGCATTCATCCTGACGTGGGCAAAGTACCGAGACGTATCCACCATAGCGACGCTCTCGAAAGAAACCCTGGTGCTCGTGCCGCTCGGCTTGCCGTTCTTCCTGCCGCTGGCCTTCGCGGAGAAACTCGGGCTGAGTTTTTGGCCGGCATTTGTCACCGGCCTGGCGCTGGCCGCAATGCTGATCGGCCTATGGTTTTGGCTCGGGCCGGACGCAACATGAAACAGCCACCTGCGCAACCCCCGGCTCATTCCGTTTCTTAACCCGCCCCGTTGCGGTACAATAACCTAGTTATGTTGTACTTTGCCTACGGGTCGAATATGGATCGGCGGCAGTTGGTCGATCGCTGTGCGAGTGCTCGGTTTCGGTTTCGCGGCCGGGCCGTGGGGCGGCGGTTGAAGTATACTCGGTACTCGCCCCGGCGGCGGTGTGGCGTGCTCGATCTCGTGCCGTGCGAGTGCGGCGAAGTGTGGGGCGGCGTCTATTCGCTCGACGAAGCAGACTGGGCGCGGTTGGACGAGTTCGAGTTCTGCGCCCAGGGCGGTTATCGGCGCACGGAGATTGAAATCGAAGCCGAGCAGGACCCCGGCGCTCGCCTCAGGGTGGTTGCCTACGAAGTCCGGGACAAGTTGGCCGTCGAATGCGCGCCCAGCGACGAGTATCTCGCCACCGTGGTCGCCGGCGCCCGACAGTGCGGACTGCCGGCGGCCTATATCGAATCGCTGGTGGCAGACGCCCAGGCGGTGCAGCGCGCGCGGCTGACGGCCGAGGGAGCAGCAACGCCATGACCGACGCCAGCTATATCGGATCGATCGCGCAACTTCGCGAGCAGCAGCGGACCAAGACCGAGGAGCTGTGGCCGATCTTTCTGACGGCCAACTGGCGCAATCTGGTGATGCTCACCTACGAGATCGAACCGGAGGTGTTGTTTCCGCGGGTTCCGGTCGGAACGGAACTCGATCTGTTCCGCGGCCGGGCGCTGGTGAGCGTGGTGGGCTTTCAGTTTCTCGACACCCGCGTGCTGGGCCTGCCGATTCCGATGCATCGCAGTTTTCCCGAAGTGAATTTGCGGTTCTACGTCCGCCGCACCGCCGGCGGGGAACTGCGCCGGGGCGTGGCGTTCATCAAGGAGATCGTTCCCCGCCGCGCGATCGCCTACGTGGCGCGGACGCTGTATCACGAGAATTACATCCGCCTGCCGATGCGCGAACAGATCGTGCTTGCCGACGACGACGACTCGCAACGCCTGTCGCTCGAATACGGCTGGCGGCTGCGGCAAAACTGGAATCGCCTGCAAGCCGCCTCAACCGCTGCGTTCGCGCTGCCGGCGGCAGGTTCATTGCAGCAGTTCATCGCCGAACATCATTGGGGGTACTCGTTGCAACCGGACGGCGGCTGTCTGGAATATCGGGTAGAACACCCGAGATGGAAAGTCGCCGAGGCCGACGACTGCACGCTCGAGTGCGACGTCGAGACGCTCTACGGCGCCGAGTTCGTCGAACCGCTTCGCCGCTCCCCCTGCTCCGCCTTGCTGGTCGACGGATCAAGCGTGACCGTCTCGCGGGGACGTCGACTGGCCGCCCCGCAAGTCTTTCGCCGTCAAGGGTAAGGAACCGGCCGCAAATAAACTCGCATTTGCATCGAATTGTTGCTTGTTTGAACAGGAGGAAACGAAGTAGACGAGAGGCAACGGAGGCGATTCCCCCCTCCGTTCTCTTCGTTTCCTCCTGTTCAAAACGAAACTTAAGTCGATCTAACATCAGGCGAAGCAAATGCCGAAGTAGTTTGTGAGCGATTGCTAAGCCGGCGGCGTGGCTTCTTCTTCGTGTGGAATCAGCTTGGGCGCCGGCACGCGGAGGCCGTGGACTGCGCCATGTTGTGCCCGTAGTTCGCGGAACGAGAGTTCCAGAAACCCATACGTGGCGCGCTCCGGTTTTGCTTTCAGCCATTGGGCTACGTGGCGGGCCATTTCGGCGTCGTATTCCCGCTGGCTTGCGCTATGGATATAACAGCGGCCGTCGTGTCGCCGCAGGTCACCGTCGAACTGCGGCGAGATGTGCCACAGTTCGTGGACCACGGTAATTAGCTTCTCTTCCAGCGAATGGTTGAGAAACCGCGGCAGATAGAAGTTGAGCAGATAGAGCATTTCCACGCCGTCGGCGTCGAATATGCGTTGCAACGTGTATCGACCGCGGCGACGCTCGGTCGTCAACGCGCCTTGCTCGAATCGCAACGGCGTGAGCGAGGCCTGCAATCCGTGTGGCACGTTCTTGCGGGCCTGGCAGTAGCTGACCGCCACCCGACGCATATCGATATGCGACAACTGCGGCAACCGGGCGGTCAGATCCTCGCACAGCCTGCGCATGTGCGCGGTAAAGTCGAAGCCGCTGAGGCGCTGCAACGACTGCGGCGGCGGCAACTCGATGCGGAGAGGAAGCGCCAATGGGTACTACTTCTGTTCTTCTTCCGCCGCCTTCTCGCCGCTCGCTTCGGCTTCGCCGGCGGAGTTGTCCTCGGTGGAAGTTTCATCAACGGGCGGTTGCTGCTGGGGGCTGGCCGCAGGAGCGCCGGTGGTCCGCTCGTCGTCGTCCTCGAAGCTCGGCGCTTCCGACTCGATCTTTTCACGATCCCGCACGCCCACGAACTCCAGAATGGCTCGCGCGCCGGCGTCGCCTAAGCGGGGCTTGGCCAGCTTCAAAACACGGGTGTAGCCGCCGGGTCGATCGGCAAAGCGGGGCGCGATCTCCTCGAACAGGATCTTGACCGCCGCCTTGTCGCCCAGCAGTTGGTAAGCGCGTCGTCGGGCGGCCACTTCCGGTGCGATCGCCTGATTCCATTGACGCCAGCGGTCGCTGGTCCGCCAGGAGCGCCATTCCTCGCTGTTGCGTTCCGCGTCGGTTGCGTATTCGGACGCTTCCTGCCGCGCCGAGAGAGACCGCCGCGCGATGGTGATGCACTTCTCGACCAGCGGCCGAACTTCCTTCGCCTTGGGAAGCGTAGTGACGATCCGCCCCTTGACCTTGGGCGGATTCACGTCGTACTCGTCGGTTTCGCGCTCGGTCAGAAACAGGGCGCTGGCCAGATTCTTCAGCAATGCTCGCTGGTGGCTCGGATTGCGGCCGAGCTTGCGGCCTCGGTTACGGTGTCGCATGACAATACGATCTGTTCATTCTGGGCCGCCGGCCGAACGGCGCGGCGACGGGTTTGATAGCGTGGTACTAGGTGGTCGAGGCGGCCGGCAATCGCATGCCAAGATGCAGGCCCAACTCGTCCAATTTTTCTTTGACTTCCGTGAGCGTCGTATCGCCGAAGTTCCGAACTTCCAGCAATTGATCCTCGCTCCGCTGCACCAGGTCGCGGACGGTGTTGATGTCTTCCGTCTCCAGGCAATTGCTGGCCCGCACGGAAAGCTTCAACTCGGCCAGGCTCATGTTGAGCTTGGCGTCGAGCGTCGGGTCGCCGCTGGAATCGAGTCCGCCGCGGGCCGCCGCGTGGATCTCGCCGCCGAGCTTGGAATACTGCACGAACGGATTGAGATGCTTGCGAAGAATCTTGGCCGCCTCAACCAGCGCAATTTCCGGATGGATCGCGCCGTTGGTCCAAATCTCCAGCGTGAGCTTGTCGTAGTTGGTCTTCTGGCCGACGCGGGTTTCCTCGACCTCGTACCGCACCCGCGTGACGGGGCTGTAGACCGCATCAATGGGAACGATGCCGATTTCCTGATCGCGCGCGGTATGCTCGCTGGAGGGGACGTAGGCACGGCCGTTCTCGACGACCATCTCCATCGAGAATTCGGCGCCCTCGGCGAGCGTGGCGATGACGTGATGCTTGTTGATCACTTCCACCGACTCGTCGGTGATGACGTCTGCGCCGGTCACGTCGCCCGGTCCGGTCTTCTCGATGCGAATCACCTTGGTCGTTTCGCTGTGATTCTTGACCACCAGCGACTTGACGTTCAGCACCAACTCGGTGCCGTCCTGCACAACCCCGTCGATCGAGGTGAACTCGTGCTCGGCTCCTTGCACACGAATTTGCGTGATCGCACTGCCTTCCAGACTGGAAAGCAGGATGCGCCGCAAACTGTTGCCAATCGTCGTGCCGAAGCCGCGCTCGAACGGCTCGGCAATGAACTTGCCGTAGGTCGACGAGAGCGTTTCTCGTTCGCAGGTCACTTGGGATGGTAGTTCCAGACCGCGCCATCGAATATGCATTGCAAGTCTCCAAGAGCAACTAGAATTTCGGTTGCGTTTCGTCTCCGCCGCTCCAACTAGTCGAGTTGGCCGACGGGGCCGCGTTGCTTCCGAACGATGTATGGTATTGCGGGGACGGCTCGCATCGAGTCGCTCCCCCGAACTTCAGCTCCCACCGCCCCTACACGCGCCGCTTCTTGCGAGGCCGGCAGCCGTTATGGGGCATCGGCGTGACGTCCTCGATCGACTTGATGTTAATCCCCGCCGACTGCAGCGCGGTGATCGCGCTCTCGCGCCCGCTGCCGGGACCGTTGACCCGCACGTCGACGTCCTTCACGCCGAACTTCACCGCCTTCTCGGCCGCCTGCTGCGAGGCGCACTGCCCGGCGAACGGCGTGCTCTTGCGACTTCCCTTGAATCCGCTAGTGCCGGCACTCGCCCAGCACAAGGTGTCGCCCTTGCTGTCGGTGATGGTCACCATCGTGTTGTTGAACGTCGCCTTGATATGAACGACGCCCGAGGTCACATTTCGCCTTGTCCGGCGTTTTGCTTTCTGTTTGGCCACCGCTTGATTTGCTCCCCGTAAAACGACTTGATTGCTGCTGCTTGATTACCGCCTGCCGCACGCTGTATTTTTTTTATTCTGCACTCTGTTCGCTCTGCAT
>JBGTJT010000264.1:0-20557 GCA_041744995.1 Pirellulales bacterium
TCGATTCACGATCAACGCGACCAACAGCGCCGAACCATGCATTGATGAACTGGAAGTATGGGCGACCGGCGACGATGGCTCTCCACGGAATGTAGCTCGGCTCGCCGATACCGTGGTCAGTTCCGGCGGTGACTACGTCGGCAGTCCCATCCACAAGCTGGAGCATATCAACGACGGCAAGTACGGCAATTCGTTCAGTTGGATATCCAACGAGAGCGGTCGAGGTTGGGTGCAATTGGAGTTGGCTGAACCCGCCATGCTCGACAAAATTGTCTGGGGACGCGACCGCGAGGCACAGTTTGCCGATCGACTGGCAACCGACTATGCGATTGAAGTCGCCACCGAGCCTGGCCAATGGCAGCGGGTGGCGGGCAGCGCCGATCGGGTTGGCGCCGACTACAGTTCGCCGCAAGCGGTGGGGTTCCGCCTGTCGCAAGCAAAAAGTGAGCTTAACGCCGACATCGTCGCCGATCTGGCGGAACTCGATACGCTTCGAGATAATCTGCGAGACTTGCGGAATTCGGCGAACGTGTGGATGTACAGCGGTAATTTCTCCCAACCGCCGCTGACGCACCGTCTCTATCGCGGCGACCCGATGGCCAAGCGGGAAGTTGTCTCGCCGGACATTCCCACCGTAACGGGCACACTCGAACTCGGTCCGGATTCGCCCGAGCAGCAGCGCCGCATCGAACTGGCAAACTGGATCACGAGCAAGGAAAACCCGCTGACCGCTCGCGTGATGGTCAACCGCATGTGGCACTTTCACTTTGGGACCGGCCTTGTCGATACGCCCAGCGACTTCGGCGGCAACGGCGCCAAACCGACCCATCCCGAACTTCTGGATTGGCTGGCGGCGGAGTTTACCGATTCCGATTGGTCGATCAAGCATATCCACCGCCTGATCTTGCTGTCGAGCACTTATCAGCAGTCGAGCGAGCCGAATGCCGTGGCGAGCAAAGTGGATGCTGCGTGCCGACTGTTATGGCGATTCCCGCCGCGGCGGCTGGAGGCCGAAGCAATTCGCGACGGCATCTTGGCGGTCAGCGGGCAACTGGATAAACGGATGTACGGTCCGGGCTTCATGTTCTATGAACCGAACAGCAACTACGCCAGAAACTGGGTTGCCAAGGACGACTTCGGTCCCGCTGAATTTCGGCGGATGATCTACGGAATGAAAATCCGCATGGAGCAGGACGCCGTGTTCGGCGCGTTCGACTGTCCCGACGGCGGGCAGGTGACCCCCAAGCGCAGCCGCAGCACCACGGCTTTGCAGGCGCTCAACCTGCTCAACAGTCCGTTCCTGTTACAACAGGCCGAGTACCTCGCTCAGCGACTGACGCAAGAGGCGGGAGAGAATCCCGAGCAGCAAGTGCGACGAGGTTTTCAACTGGCGACCGGGCGCGAACCAACGGCCGAGGAACTGGCCGCCAGCGTCGATCTGATCGAACAGTATGAGCTAAATGACTTCTGCCGCGCTTTGCTCAATACCAATGAATTCTTATTTATCCCGTAATCGGGGAGCCAATTATGTATCATCGACAACCACTTTCATCGGCCGGCCGCGATCTGCTCAATCGGCGACGATTTCTTGCCGACGCCGGCACGGGGCTGGGGAGCATCGCGTTGGCGTCGCTACTGTTTGGCGACCAACTGCTCGGCGCTGAAGACGCACACTCGAGCAGGTCGCCAATCCGCCCCGACATCGATCCGGCCCATCCCCACGCGCCACGGGCGCCGCACTTCGCACCCAAGGCGAAGAACGTGCTGGTGCTGTTCTGCAGCGGCGCGATCAGCCATGTCGACACGTTCGATTACAAGCCGGAACTGGAAAAGTATCACGACCAGCCGATGCCCGGCGGCGACAGCCTGGTAACCTTCCAGGGCGAGCAAGGCAATTTGATCAAGGGCATCTGGCCGTTCAAGCCGCGGGGCGAATGCGGCAAGATGATCTCCGATCTGGTTCCGAACCTGGGGAACATGGCCGACGACATGTGCTTCCTGCATGCCATGACCGGCAAGACAAACACGCACGGACCGGGCGAGAACTACATGTCGACCGGCTTCACGCTCGACGGCTTTCCCAGTATGGGCTCATGGGCTACTTACGCCTTGGGCACGGAGAACCAATCCCTGCCGGCGTTTGTTTCCATTCCCGATCCCCGCGGCATGCCGCAATCGAGCGGCAACAACTGGGGACCGGGCTTTCTGCCGGCGGTCTTCCAGGGCACCCCGTTGGCCGCCAATCGGCCGGTGCGGAACCTGGCCCGGCCGGCGTCGATCGACGCCAACCGCGATTCCCGCACGCGCGATCTGGTGGCGCTGCTGAACTCCAAGCATGCCGAGCGCTATCCGGGCGATACCGAGCTTGCGGCGCGGATTGCCAGTTACGAACTGGCCGCCAAGATGCAGCTTTCCGTGCCGGAGGTAAGCGATCTGGCGAGCGAGCCGGCGCACGTGCTGAGAATGTACGGGGCCGACGACACGCAGAACGAACTGAAGGCCAACTTCGCCAAGAATTGCATTCTCGCTCGCCGGATGATCGAACGCGGCGTGCGATTCGTCCAGTTGTTCAACGGCGCCTATGCGATGGGCGAAGGCGTGGGCAACTGGGACGGGCATAAGACGATCAAGTCGCAGTACGATATCCATGGACCGGTACTCGACCAACCGGCCGCGGCACTGCTGGCGGATCTCAAGCAGCGCGGCCTGCTCAAGGACACGCTGTTTGTCTTCTGCACCGAATTCGGCCGCATGCCGACCTTCCAAAAGGGCGCCAGCGGACGCGACCACAACCCGTCTGGCTTCACCTGCTGGTTGGCCGGGGCGGGCGTAAAGGCGCCGTTTGAGTACGGCGCGACCGATCAATGGGGCCACAAGGCCATGGAAAACGTCACTACCGTGTATGACTTCCACGCCACGATCTTACATTTGCTGGGACTAAATCACGAGCGACTGAGCTTCTACCACAACGGCATCGAGCGTCGCTTGACCGACGTGCATGGGCATGTGATTAAGGAAATTCTGGCGTAGCCCGGCCACTTGAAGACCACAAGCGCCGCGGACTGGGCTTGCTCGTTCAATCCTCGACGGCCTCTTTCTCAAACACTTGCCGCCATGCCCGCGGCGGGTGGGCGGCCTGGTTGGGGATGATGGCGAACATCAGCACGAGCAGCCCCACAATCAGGTTGTTCTGCAACGCGGGCGGTGTAGGATACGGCGAGGCAAAGTAGCCGAACCCACACAGCCACAGGCCGATTAGCACAGAAAACCAATGTGCGTAGGCGAGCTTCGGCGCGTACGATGCTAGGGCCAACGTGATGAGGGCGGCGGCGCAGCCCAAGTCGGTCGTCCACCGCCAAACCGCATCCCCTGCGTGGCCGAAGATGAAGGGACTCATCAACAGCCATACGCCGAGCATCACCTCAACGACTCGCGGCCACATGGCTTGCCTCTCTTGCTTGTTGTTTGGCGAATCCTTCCCGCACCATCTGTTTGCCCACCTCGACGCCGACGGCGTCCGGCGTGCCGAACGTCGCTTTCCAAAGGCTGACCGTGCTCTTGGAACGCCTCCACACGCGCCACAGATAAAGCAGCGATGAATAGACCTCGTCGTAGGCCCAGTAGATGAGTGTCAGCGAGATGCCCGCGGTCACCAGACACAAAAAGCACCACTGGCCGACCACTGCTCCCTGCAGGACGACCAGGATCACGCTGACGATTCCCAGCGGGATCACGTCGATGCCAAACAGTATGACGAGCCACGGTCGTGTCTGCCAACGGCGGGTGGAACCGGCCAAGCCGAATACTGCGTCGCCCAAATAGGCGTAAGCCCCCAGCGACGCATCCGGTATGCGCATCCACCGCATCATTTCCTGCGACACGTCGGAATCGAGCACCTTGGCGGTCTGGTTGCCGAACACCGGATCCCAAACATCCGAGATGAGCCGCCACTGATACAGCGACAGATATGCGGCAATCAGGCACCCCACCATCGCCAACAAGCAGATCGGGATCCGTTGACTCCAAGAGGAAGGGTTATAAGCCCACGGCGTAACAGGAGCATCGAGCGCGGCGCGAATCGTTGTATCGGGGGGATGATTGCTCATAAACAGATCCATAAGCTGGAAACAACTGAATACATTCCCCGGCAATGCACGTGCCAAATGAGGCTCGACAAACTCGCCGCGAACAACTGTTGCGATTCGCGCCGCAAAGTCGCCCGCCGCGACACCTTGTCAGGAGCAGTTCTCGATTCAATCTGCGGCACAGGGGTTGCACGCGATGCATACCGCAATGGCATTGCCTACCCGCGTTTCGGAAAGGATATCTTTTCATGGCAGCGACAACCGAGTCAAAACCTGTAGTGCTTGTAACCGGTTCGGATGGACTGATCGGAGAGCGTCTTGTCCGTCGCCTGTTGCGTGATTATCGCGTGGTAGGCATTGATAACGACCCGGCACCCAACTTCGCCGGTGAGGAAGTCGTCGTCTGCGATCTTACCGATGACAAACAAACGGCCGACGCCCTGCGGCAGGTGGGCGAAAAGTACGGTCGCCAACTCGCCAGCGTGGTTCATTTGGCGGCATACTACGACTTCTCCGGCGAACCGAGTCCGCTGTACGACGAGTTAACCGTCAACGGAACGCGCCGACTGCTCGAAGGACTGAAAGCGTTTGAGGTCGAGCAGTTCTTGTTTACCAGCAGTTTGCTGGTGATGGAGCCTTGCGAGCACGGCGAGACGCTGACGGAAGACTCGCCGACGCGGGCGGAATGGGCCTATCCTGAATCGAAGCTAAAGACCGAATCGCTCATGGAACAGTATCGAGGCACGCTGCCGATGGTCGTGCTGCGATTGGCGGGCGTCTACGACGAACAGTGCCATTCGGTGCCGATCGCCCAGCAAATGAAACGGATTTACGAAGAGGATTTGGAGAGCTACTTCTTCCCCGGCAACGACCAGCACGGACAATCGTACATCCATCTCGACGACGCGATCGAATGCATGGCGGCGATCGTCGACAAGCGGCGCGAGCTGGACTCTTTCGAAGTATTCCTGGCGGGCGAAGCGGATGTGGTCAGTTACGAGGAACTGCAGGAGATCATCGGCAAGGCTTGCCATGGGCGCGAATGGCCGTCGATCCGCATCCCCAAGGCGCTGGCCAAGGCGGGCGCCTGGGTGCAGAACCAGCTTGCCTCCGACGACGAAGCCGAATTTATCAAACCGTGGATGATCGACATGGCCGATGCCCACTATCCGGTCGATCCCAGCCGCTTGCAAGCCAAGACCGGCTGGAAGCCGCGGCATCAACTCCGCGATACCTTGCCGGAGATGGTCAACCGATTGAAGGCTGATCCAGCAGCCTGGTATGAAGCCAACGGCTTCTCGCCGCCACAGTAGGATGGGACAATGGTCCCAGGGCTTTAAGGGTCGTAACATCGTTCGAGACGACTTGTTGGAACAGGAGGAAACGAAGAGAACGGAGGGGAAGTTGCTCTGTTACCTCTGTGCCGCTTGGTTGACTCCAATATTGAGTGAACCAGCCAATGCCAGCCGACAGCGCAAGCATACCAATACCAGCACGACGCGCGAGCGAGTGCATCGGCGGTGGGATACGCTTTCTCCCCCAACCGTCCCGGCGGAGTTATCTCCGCTCGCTTGCGATGCACTTGCTCGCGCTGCGTGCTGGTATTATGGACCGAACGAAGCTACTCGGAAGGCAACGGAGCAAAGCAGAGTCAACAGAGGATGAATTCTTGGTTTCCTCCGTTTCCTCCTGTTTCAACTGCAGTGGCAGACCCTTAAAGCCCTGGGACCATTGTCCCGTCCGGGCGTAGCGGAAGCACGCGGAATTCCGAGACACCAAGATCAACCCAGTGGCTGCCCTGCTCTGCCAGAAGTCGGAAGGGGAATGAATGACGAAGGTCGAAATCCGAATGACGAAGGAATGACGAATCACGAATGACGAACGGTGGCAATTCATCAACGTGAATGGGTCATCGGTTTTTCGGTGCGCGCGACTTGCTACAAGTTGCATTCGTCCATTGCGGGCAATTATACTGGCGCTTCTCGGTCACTTCGCTTCCCGCCCCGCTCCTTCCATACCAACAAGGACTTCGCATCATGCGTTTCACGACTTTCTGTCGATTCGTTTTGTGGTTAGGCACTCTGCTGGCCGCGTCGGCCACTTCCGCAATGGCCGCCGAGAAGCCGACGAACTTCGTGTTCTTTCTGGTCGACGACCTGGGCTGGGCCGACGTCGGCTGTTTTGGCAGCGAGTTCCACGAAACACCTCACATCGACAAGCTGGCGGCGACCGGCATGCGATTCACCAACGGTTACGCGGCCTGCCCGGTTTGCTCGCCGACCAGGGCCAGCATCCTGACCGGCCGGCATCCGGTGCGGGTCGACATCACCGACTGGATACCGGGCCAAACACGGACCCAGCAGCAGGGCGCCAGGTTCCAGCATATCGAGGATCGCGACAACCTGGCGTTGGAGGAGGTCACCATTGCCGAAGCTCTGAAGGAGCATGGCTATCAGACCTTCTTCGCCGGCAAATGGCACCTGGGCGATCGAGGCCACTGGCCGACCGATCAAGGCTTTGACATCAACATTGGCGGCAACAGCAAAGGCTCGCCGCCGGGCGGCTACTACGCCCCCTGGACCAATCCCACGCTGGAAGCCAAGCACGAGGGCGAATATCTCACCGAGCGGCTGACCGAGGAGTCGGTGAAGTTTCTCCAGGACCGCGACCAAGCGAAACCATTCTTGCTGTACCTCTCCTACTACAACGTCCATACGCCAATCCAGCCTTACAAAAAACGGGTTGGCCACTACCGCGAGAAGGCCAAGGAGGCGTTCCAAGGCCCCACACCGACGGCCAAGGAGCACGAGGGGGTTTCGCGGATGCGGCAGGATAACGCAGACTACGCCTCGATGGTCGCCGCGGTTGACGACAGCGTCGGCGCTCTGCTGGCGAAGCTTGATGAACTCGAACTCACGGACAACACGGTGGTCATCTTCTTCTCGGACAACGGCGGGCTTAGCACAATGAAAGGCGCCGGTCCGACGAGCAACCTGCCGTTGCGCTCCGGCAAGGGGTGGCTGTACGAAGGAGGCGTCCGCGAGCCGACCATCATCCGCGCCCCCGGAGTCTCGCGGCCCGGCAGCGAGAGTGACGCGCCGGTGGTGAGCATGGACTTTTTCCCCACCATGCTGCAACTGGCCGGCCTGCCGTTACAGCCGGATAAGCACAACGACGGCGCCTCGCTGCTGCCGCTACTGTCGGGCGAGGGCGACCTCGAACCGCGGGCCTTGTACTGGCACTACCCGCATTACCATGGATCGACCTGGACGCCCGGCGCGTCGATCCGCGATGGCGACTGGAAGCTGATCGAGTTCTATCACTACGACAAGGTAGAACTCTACAACCTGGCCGACGATCCGGGCGAACAGAACGATCTGAGCGAGTCGAATCCCGAGAAGACCAAAGAGCTGCGCGACAAGTTGCTCGCCTGGCAAAAACAGATGGGCGCCAAGATGCCGCAGCCGTTTGAGTAGTGGCTGGGGCTTCTAGCCGCAGCAACGTGACTGGGGCTTCTAGCCCCAGCGGTCGCCGGCTCACTTCGCTATTCACACGATCAATTGTCAGTGTAAAGCCGTCCTGCGATTGAAATGCTGGTCCGTTGGCGTCGTCTAGCACCAATGTTCAAATAAGATAGTTGCTGACTCAACATCAGCAGCATCCTACAGAGCTGCGGCTAGAAGCCCCAGCCACGGCTACGGGCCTGTCACTTCAAACGTGAACTCGCCGCCGTCTTCGCCGACGCTCGCTCGTAGCGGCGAGCTATTGCGGTCGGAGTATTTCGGATGGGTCAGCCACTTGGTCTCTCCACCCGGCATGCCGCCCCCTTGCAGTTCCTCTTCGAACGACGCCGGTCCGCTGCTGGTGGTTTCGGTCGCTTTGATGGTCACCACATGCTCGCCCGGCAGGCAGCCGTCGCCTTCTTCGAAGGTGGTCATCGTGAACGTGCCGTCGGGCTGGATCGCGCCGGTGGCGGGTCGGCCCGTTTCGGGATAGAAGTTGATCCGCCCCGTCGTGAGCGGCTCGCCATCGAGCGTGACCTTGCCGGTCACCTTGACAGTGTCGGACCCGCAGCCAACGAGGGTTGCCAGCAGTAGCAGCCAGAGCAGGTTTGGTAGTTTTCTCATGCCAGTAACACTCGAAGCTTAGCTTATTTCTCGGCCGCCCTTTACTGGTTGTACGTCAGAACTTCGCCGCCTGCAACCGTTGACAGAGCCTGGTATTGGTCCAGGTCGATCGACTCGCTGATGAAGGTCACATGGCCGTCGGCGAACACGAACTGCGCCCCGCCGACATGCTCGCTGCCGAAGGGGGCGTCGTTTTCTTCGTCGTCGGCCATCGGCAGAATGTTGCTGTTGATCGCATGCTTGGTGCTGCGGAAGGCCCGGCCCAGGCTTTGCCGCTGCGGAGCGCAGTTATCGGATCGATTGCATCCCCCGCCATGCAGCCAGGCGACGGGGCCGCCCTGGTCGGCGATTCCGTATCCCGGCCCCATGCCCCACTTGGCCGCGTGGACGCTCTCGCCGACCATCACAGTGTTGCTGGCCCCGTCCTTGATGTTGCCGGCAGAGCGCCAAAAGTTCATGCCGAACATACCGTCGGTGAACACATCGCCGCGCCAGCTATGGGCGGCGAGCGTTTTGCCTCCCGTCACGCCAAAGTAGATGCGGTGATTAGGATATTCGGCATACCTGCCCGCGCTGGGACATTGATAGACCGGTATCGTCGTGTTGGCCAGGTCAGGATGAGCGCTCCACCAGCTTAGCCAACCCCAGCCCGCAGAGTAATCGTACTGCTTTTCCAGGTTGTCGAGTTCCAGGTAGGGCATGATCACCAGATAGAGCGGATTGCCGCGGCAGTCGCTGCCGCTGCATTGCTGGGGAATGGTGACTGAGGCGCCGGCCGGAAAGGAACGGTTGGCAAACTCGTAATTCAACACCGCCAAGCCAAGCTGCTTGAGATTGTTGGCGCACTGGGTGCGCCGCGCCGCTTCGCGCGCCGATTGCACGGCCGGAAGCAGCAGCGCGATCAGGATGCCGATGATGGCGATTACGACCAGGAGTTCCACTAAGGTGAAACCGTGAATTCGGCTTTCTCTACTTTCCATAGATAGCGACTTCTTCAAGATATTCATGGCTTTTCATGGTGGAAGACCAAACAACAAGTCGATCGCTTGCGACGGACTCCGATCTGAAACGCCTTTAAGGCAATCTTCGCCGCCAGTGTCTAACAGCGGTCACATCGTTTGCGATCGCCTGCGTCGCCATGCGAAACCAATCACTCCCAACAGGCCGCAGGCAGCGAGAATGATGGTTGAAGGCTCGGGCACTACCAAGGCAGCGGCGGTAACAAGACGCGCACCGGAAAAGACTCCGTGATCATTGCCGATTGAGGAACCGCTCGTCGTTGCCAAGGTGAGGAACGACGCATCGGAACCCAACAATACGTTGTAGTTGTGAAACGAGTTTCCGGTGATCTCACTTGGAATCGTACCGCCGAACACCCATTCGGTTCCGTTGAAGGAAACGGTTAGTCCCGCAGTGCCCGCTTGGATGCCGTTGATGTACGCATCGATCACACCGCCGCTGTCGTTGGACACGATGGCAATGGTACGAAGGCTGCCTGCCGTAGTCGCGGAATCGTTGATCCCGGCTTTGGCGCGAAAAAAGAACTCCGTATCGTCGGCCATATTGCCGCCGAGGCGGATCTCGTCGAGATCGAATGTAACCAGTCCATTCGCGTGTGCGAAAATCCCATCTTCAATGACTGCCGTACTACTGTACGTCTGGCTATCCAGGCCTCGCGTTTGAATGGGCAATCCGAATCGGGCATCATTCCCTGGTAAACTTCCTCCGTTGGATATCGCGGCACCCGCATTGCTTAGGTTGAATCGTACATCGGAGCTGCCGCCGGCGGCGATCGTAACGGGGCCGTTCATGCCGCCATTAAGCGCCGTGTCAATGTACCGATCGCTTGCCGAGGCCTGCTGCGCTCGCGGGTCGGTCGCAATCGCATCACTTAGCGATGTTCCTGCACCGTCGCCAAACAGGTTCCCCAGCGGAATCGCGTTGGGTTCCCAGTTGGCACCAGAAAACACCCCATGATCAGAAGCACCACTGCCGTTTGAGGTCACTGCGAGCGTGAGATAGCGTGCGTCCGTGCCGACGGGAACTCTCAGTTCTGCTAAACGATTCCCAGCACCCGTACCGGAAAGGCCGCGTGCCGGTGCAGAGTCGAATGACCACACTCCGGCTGTCTGGGTGACTGCGATCTTCTCGCCGTTGAGATACGCGGCCAGCACATTGCCGCTGTCGTCGGAGAGAATCAATGCAGTGCGTATGTCGCCCCCGCTGGATGTATCATTCAATCCCGTCTTCGCGGTGAAATACGACGGCATGTTGGCCAGGCCGCCAGCATCGCGAATCGTATTCAGGTCGAACGTGACTAAGCCGTTCGCATGAATACCGATGCCCTGTTCGATCGGCGTCGCACTTGTCAGGCTCGTATTCACGCTGCCCGTCGTGCGGATTGGCACAGCCTCTCCTGCGCGGCGCGAATCGTTACCTGGCGTGCTACTGGTGGTACTCCCGCCACCGCCGTTGCCGCTGAAATTGAACGACACACCCGGCGCAATCGTTTGCGCTACGCTCAGATCGCCCATGAAGACGGTATTAACACCGAGGTCCGTGCTCTCGCCTGATGCCTGGTACGTATCGGTGGCAATGGCATCACTGAGGCCCGTTCCACTATTGTCGTCAAATAGATTTCCCAGCGGCACTTCGACCAGCGCAGCAGATGCCGGAGCGGCAAACGCCGCAAACAGGGCGAGTGTGACAAAAGGAACGATGTAAAGTTTCATAGTTTCAATCTCCCTTGGTTTTTCGCTGCGGTTCTGGATCCGCAGGCACGTATTCGATGACTAATTCTGGCCGAACGTGAACGTCCGCGACCTCCGATGAATAAAAGGTGATGCGGCTGGGCGCATCTTCCACGCGGTTCTTCAGCAAGAACCCGGCGTTCGTCTCGCCGTTGGCCCAGGCTTCGACGAAGCTTAAGTCGCCGCTGAGCCGCAGGTCGACGGTGGTGTTTCGAGGATGGTCGTCGCGGTACGCCTTCGTTGCAAAAATAACCGGCAGATAGTCGACGCCGACCTTGCCGGCGCCTCTCGCCCCCGCCCAGGGCGTGTCGGGCCAATGCCGGTGATTCCAGGTGCTGTCGCCCCGTTTCTGTTGAATATCGTCCGCGCCGGTTTCTTTCTCCCCTTCCTGCCACCCGGCGTTGGCATTACTCAACCGCAGTACAAGTACCTCGCCCTGGCCGGCCGGATTGTAGTCGTGATCCGACGTCGTTAACCGCAGCGTGACGTTGCGAATCGCCTGAAACTTGCCTTTCATCGAGGAGAGGTCAAAGCGGATCAACGTGCGGCCACTGCGTCGCTTATCCATATTGCCAACGTCAAAGTCGGTTCGACCGCCGAAGTTGACGTCCGGAGCCCATTCCAGCAACATGACGTCTTCGCACCCCTGATAGCTTTCCTTCGTAAACGGATCAGGCCGTCCCTGCTGGAAGACCACCGTCTCCGTCGCTCGCGAATCCAGCGGCTGCGACGGCGAGACGCGCAGAAACCGGGTCGAGGCGGTGGAGGCATTCGCGCTGCCCACCATTCCCTGCGAATCCACTCGAACCGACTCGCCGCTGCGGACTTGCCGTACAATCGACTTGCCGCCGTTGCCAGGGACATGCGGCTGGACTTCCACCACACCCTCAAACACATGCATATCAGCGCGGCCTTGCCCGTCGACGCCGACTCCGAACTCCGTTCCCAGATCAACAAACACCGCGGGTTTTGTTTCGACCGTAAAGCCGACCGCGCTGGCGGGTACGCTTGCTGACAAGTCGCCGGAAACCAGTTCGCAGCGGTTGTCGCCGCGCGGAATCAAGGTGGCCGGGCCTTTTAGCAAGACCAACGCGCCGGAGTCAAACCGGATCTCTGCCAACCCGCTCCGCAGGACCAGTTGTTCGCCCAACATCAAGTCCGTTGCCGGATTATCGCCGACGGAGGGAATACTTTCCCACTCCGGTTCGTGCGTCCGCACAATTTGCGCGACGAGGTCCCTGGAGTTAAGGGCAATCTCCGGTTGTTGCTCTACCCGTCCACCGGGAATTCTTATCAGGGCCAGAGAAAGTACAAATACCGTAACGTACAATCCCGCGACGATCAGCCCCAGCGGCGTAGGGTGCGAAATGGCGTCGACGAAGTTCCACCAAAGTCCAATAGGGGAAAATCGCCGCCCGGGCGTGACCACTTCAGACTCGATCATCTCACGGTGTTTATCGGCATGAGATGCGACCGCTCGGTTGGTCCATGCCAGTTCGGAGTGCATCTCCATGAATAGCAAATAGATTCGCCGCGACTGCTTGTCGCTGGCCAGTTGTGCTTCAAGCTTGTGGACTTCGGCATCACTCAACTGCCCGTCGGCGTACTGAGTCAATTGCGTCCACAGTTCTTGGGAAGGTGCCGTCATAGTCGCTCCTCCCCGGACATGTTCCGTTGGATGCACTCCATCAACTGCTTGCGCAGCCGAGACAACTGTTGATAGGCTGCGTCGGCGGAGCGACCTTCCGCAGCCGCGATTGCCGCTACGGTTTCCTTTCCGCCATAGCAGCGCTGCACGAACTGACGCTGGGCGGGCTTCAATTGCGCGAGGCAGCCGCGCAAGGCGTCGCGAACCCCGTCCAACCAGTCGGAGGCTTCTTCCCGCTCGCTGCCGAGCCTGGCAAGCAGTTCGTCACTGAATAGATGCCGGTCTCGGCCTTGCTTCACCCGCCAGTTGCGGATGACATTGCGGGCGACTCCACACGCCCAAGCGGTGAAGTCGGCGTCGAAATCGAAGTCCTCAACGCGTTTCCAGAGAATCAGGCTGGTCTCGGAGAACAGGTCGTCGGCATCGTTGACGTTGGCGACGATGGTGAGAATATACCCGTAGACACGCCGCTGATGCCGGACGAACAGATCGGCGAACTCTTGATGTCTTTGGGCGGTGTCCACGATTTTTGCCATGTTTGACGCGATGCGAGAGATTCTTAACTCGCTTAAGCACAAGCCTATTAATAGGTTGTGCGCCGCGAGGAAATCCTGACAGAACTTCCTGGAAATATCCTTGATCAGACCAGACACAACTTAACATTCCTGTAACCTGACTGCCGGTGAAGCGCAGCAGGGGCCATTTTCCCCCAATCGCGACCCCTCAATCGCGGACTTGACGCCTCGGCGGCTTCCAGCTAATATTTTGAGTAATCAAAACCCTGTTTTTGTGCCTCAAAATGCGAGCCGTCCATGCAACCAGTTACTAGCGCGGTGTTGCTTCTCGCCTTGCTTGTCAGCGGGTGTACTCCCTCTGTCTCGCCTTCCTCTTCTAGTGCCACCGGCGTCTATGCCGGTGATTACCCGATCCGGGTGGTGGCGACCGTGGGCATGGTCGCCGACGTTGTTCGCGAAGTCGGCGGCGAGCGGGTGGCGGTCGAACAATTGATGGGCGCGGGCGTCGATCCGCATCTCTACAAGCCGACCCGCGACGACGTTGCCCAGATTGGCGGCGCCGACATCGTGTTCTATTCCGGCTTGATGCTGGAAGGCAAGATGGCCGACACACTGATCAAGGTAGGCCGCGGCAAGCCGGTCTTCGCCGTCACGGAAGAAATTGACGAAGCCATGCTGCTCGAGCCGGAAGAACTGGAAGGCCACTACGACCCGCATGTGTGGATGGATGTGGCCGCCTGGGCGGACTGCGTCGACGTGGTCGCCACGGCGCTGGCGGAGTTCGATCCGCCCCATGCAGCGGAATATCGCGCCCGCGCCGATCGCTACCGCGAGCAACTCCTAGCGCTCGACGCCTACGGCAAGGAGTCGCTCGCGACCGTGCCACGGGAAAGCCGGGTGCTGATCACGTCGCACGACGCCTTTGGCTACTTCGGCCGCGCCTATGGGCTGGAGGTGCTGGGCGTACAGGGACTGTCGACTGAATCGGAAACGGGCCTGCAACGGATCAACGAACTGGTCGACTTGATCGTCGATCGCCAGGTAAAGGCAGTGTTCGTGGAGAGCAGCGTGCCGCGCAAGAACATTCAGGCACTGGTCGACGGCGCCCAGAGTCGCGGCTATCAGGTTGCGATCGGCGGTGAGCTTTTCTCCGATGCTATGGGCGAGGCCGGCACGTATGAAGGCACTTACATTGGCATGCTCGATCACAACATCACCCGCGTGACGAACGCGCTCGGAGGGCAGGCGCCGGAGGCCGGTCTGAACGGCAAGCTATCACCGCAACATGAATAGAAACGTCGAAGAGATCATCTCGCGAATGCCAGACCGGACTGTACAGGCGGATCCGAACGCCTACGGCACGACCGAGCATGCCCACGACGCGCCGTTGTCGATCCACGACATGACGGTCGCCTATCATCGCAAGCCGGTATTGTGGGATATCGAGTTGGACCTTCCCGAGGGCCAGTTGGTCGGTGTCATAGGCCCCAACGGCGCGGGCAAGAGCACCCTGATCAAAGCGGTAATGGATCTGGTTCCGAAAGCCTCCGGCCGCGTCATGGTGTACGGCAAGCCGTATCGCAAGAATCGCCACCGCGTGGGCTATGTGCCACAGCGTGAAAGCGTCGACTGGGACTTCCCCGTAAGCGTGCTCGACGTGGTCACGATGGGCTGTTACGGGCGAATCGGCTGGTTTCTGCCAGTAGCCGCCAAATACAAGCGGGCGGCTCTGGAGGCGCTCGATCGGGTCGGCATCGCCGAACTGGCGCCTCGGCAGATCAGCCAGCTCTCCGGCGGGCAGCAGCAGCGCACCTTCCTGGCCCGCGCGCTGGTGCAGCAGGCCGATCTCTACCTGATGGACGAACCGTTCGCCGGCGTCGACGCCGCGACCGAAAAGGCGATCGTGCGGATCCTGCAAGACTTGCGGGCCGCGGGCAAGACGGTGGTGATCGTGCATCACGACTTGCAGACCGTGCGCGAGTATTTCGACTACGTCGTGCTCTTGAACATGCGGATCGTCGCGCACGGTCCGACGGCCGACGTCTTCACGACCGCCAATCTGCAAAAAACCTACGGCGGCAAGTTGACCTTGCTGGACGAAGCGACCGAGGCGATGCGCCGGCAGGAGCGGGCGCTATGACGCCGGATTTGCGACGACTCCGTTTACCATGGTTGGCAATGGTCGTCGTTATCGTTCTGGGATTGTCGTTCGTGGCGGCCGATGCGCTCTACGCTCAGCAGCGTCCGCCGGTCAGCCAATCGATTGCCCATCGCCAATGGCACTGGCCCACCTGGGAGCAATGGCGGCGCGTGTTGTCGTTGCAGGACTATAACACGCGCGTGGTGCTGTTCGGGGCGACGATGCTGGGCGTCGCCGCCGGCACAATCGGTAGTTTCACGTTGCTGCGTAAGCGGGCCTTAATGGGTGACGCGCTAAGCCATGCCACGTTGCCGGGAATTTGTCTCGCCTTTGTCATGGCGACCGTGCTGGGAGTGGACGGCAAGTCTCTGGTGGTGTTGCTCGCCGGAGCGGCTGTAACGGGCGTGCTGGGAGTCGCCGCGATTCTCGTCATTCGCCGCTACTCGCACGTCAAGGAAGACTCGGCATTGGCCATCGTGCTGAGCGTATTTTTCGGCGCGGGTACGGCGCTGTTGCTAGTAGCGCAAAAGACCCCGGGAGGGCACGCGGCGGGCCTGGAGACGTTCATCTATGGCAAAACGGCCTCGATGCTCGCCTCCGACGCCTATCTGATCGCGGTTGTCAACTTATTGGTGGTCGGACTATGCGTCGTGTTGTTCAAGCCATTCAAGGTGCTCTGCTTCGACGCGCCGTTTGGTGCCTCGCGCGGGCTGCCGGCGCTGCTGCTCGACTCGTTGATGATGGCTTTGGTGCTGCTGGTGACGGTCGTCGGATTGCAGGCGGTCGGACTGGTGTTGATGATCGCCATGTTGGTTATTCCGGCGGCCGCCGCCCGGTTCTGGACCGAAAACATGGGCCGCATGACGGCCGTATCGGGTCTGCTAGGGGGCGTCAGCGCGATGCTCGGCGCCGGTATGAGTGCCTTGCTTCCCAACCTGCCAAGCGGAGCGATGATCGTGATTGTCGCGGCGTGCTTCTTTTCTCTGAGTATGCTGTTGGGCGCAGCGCGCGGCATGCTGGTGCGGGGGCTGCGTCGTGTACGACTCAACCGCAAGGTGGACGCCCAGCACTTGCTCCGCGCAATCTACGAACAGCTCGAAGCGGCGCAAGCACTGCCGCCGACGCCCGGGGGAGCGATATTGCCGGCGATCGAATGGCAATCGTTGTTGCGAATGCGCAGTTGGAGTCGCGGCCGGTTGCTCCGCGCGATCGGTCGCGCCAAGCGACAAGGACTCGTCGAGCAACTCGATGCCGATACGATTCGCGCAACGGCCAAGGGCTTCGCGGAGGCGGCGCGGGTCGTGCGGCAACATCGCTTGTGGGAGATGTACCTGATCACGCACGCCGACATCGCCCCCAGCCACGTCGATCGCGACGCCGACCTGATCGAACACGTACTGGACGACGCCATGATCGAAAAGCTCGAACGCTTGCTTCACCAACAACAGCGGCGGGAAACCGTGGGAAGCCCGCATCCTTTGTCACTGGAGACGTAGCAAGATGGGCCTGCCAGCCCGTCTTGTGGAAATTGTCACATGATCTTCGCCATCGCAAACTGGGACTGGGCGCTCGACGGTTGGATTATCGTCGCGGGCGTTCTCTGCGCATGCGGCGCGGCGTTGTTGGGCAATTTTCTTGTCCTGCGGAGAATGAGTCTCCTGGGCGACGCCATCAGTCACGCAATTCTTCCTGGGCTGGCCCTTGCCTTTCTTATCACCGAGAGCCGCACCAGTTGGGTGATGTTCGTCGGCGCGGCGGTTGTGGGCGTGCTAACGGCGGTGTTCACCGAATCGATCCATCGGTGGGGCAATGTCGACGAGGGCGCCGCGATGGGCGTGGTATTCACCACCTTGTTTGCCATTGGCGTGCTGTTGATCGTGCAGGCGGTCGATCATGTCGACCTCGATCCGGGTTGCGTGCTCTATGGCGCAATCGAGATGACTCCCGAAGATCCGATCATTATCTGGGGGCGCGAAATGCCGCGGGTTGTGGCCGTCCTGGGCGTGGTGCTGGCCGTCAATGCACTGTTTGTCCTGGCGTTTTACAAGGAGTTAAAGATCACTTCGTTCGATCCGGAACTGGCCACGACGCTCGGCATCAACGCGCGGTGGATGCACTACGGGCTGATGACTCTGGTGGCGATCACGGCCGTGGCGAGCTTCGAAGCGGTCGGCAACATCCTGGTCGTCGCCATGTTCGTCGTGCCGGCCGCGACCGCGCAGATGCTGACCAACCGTCTGCCGTGGATGATTGGGATCAGTCTGCTGGTCGCCGCGCTGGGAGCGGTCCTCGGTCACGTGGGGGCGATGGTCGTGCCGGCCGCCTTCGGATACGGCAGTACCACCAGCGCCGGCATGATGGCGGTCGCCGTGGGGCTGTTCTTCGGATTGGCCCTGCTATTCTCGCCGTCGCGGGGCTTGGCGCCGCGGCTGGTACGTCGCATGCGGCTTACCGGGCAGATCATCGCCGAGGATCTACTGGGACTCTTGTACCGCAACGAAGAATTTGATCCCCAGCAAACCATGATGTTTGCAGAGCTGTCCGCCGCAATCCCCGCCAATCGGCTGGCGCAGCGATGCGTGCTGCTGTGGCTGGTGGCCGTCAACGACGTTGTCCGAGACGGCCAGGAGTACCGGCTTTCAGAGGCCGGCCGCGACCGCGCCGCTGCCCTGTTGCGCGCGCATCGGCTGTGGGAGGAATATCTGGTGAAGGAAGGGGACGTACTGCCCGACAAGACCCACCCGTCGGCCGAGCGGCTGGAGCACTTCACCGACAAGCAACTGCGCCGCCGCCTGGACAAGGAAACCGCCGCCGCGGCCATCGATCCCCACGGCAAACCGATTCCGCCCGAGCGGCCATAGTGCGACAGGCGTCACTTCATAGACGCTTCCAGGCTTAACAGTCGCCGCTTGGTGCCCAAGCCGCCGCTTGAGGAGTAGCCGCCCAGCGAGCCGCCGCTGCCGACCACGCGGTGGCACGGTACGATGATCGGCACGCGATTGCCCGCCATGATATTGCCCACGGCGCGGGCGGCGCCCGGCGACCCCGCAACGGCGGCCAATGCAGCATAGGACATGGTCTGGCCGAGCGGAATGCGTCGGCATGCGTCGATCACCCGACGTGCAAAAGGCGTTAGCCCGCGGACGTCCACTTCCACGTCGAGAAAATCATCTGCTTCTCCGCGAAAATACGCTTGCAGGCGGCCGATTAGGACATCGTCTTCGGCCGGCAACAAGTCCACCTCGGCGGCGTCCAGCCGATCTTCGGCCATCGCACTGACGAACGCCTCGAGCAGTCGCTGTTGGCTGGGCAAGTCGAAATAGAGCCTTCCAACAAGTTGTTCATGCCGCTGCACGCCGATCCAGCCAAAGGGAGTTTCCGCCGAGACGTGGCTGTAACTGGCGGCTGGCGAGAGAATCGCGGCTGAGTCTGGTAAATTTGGCATCTTCTTGGTACCGTGAAGGAGGCCGGTGGAACCGTCGGAAGCGGATTGTACCGGACAACAAAAGGAACCGGAGCAGATATCTACCTGGACGTGGCGTCCAGACATCTCCGCCAATCTTGGCGTCGATTATACTGCATAAAGCCATGACCACCACAGAAGCTTGCTAAAATACAGTCGCACGCTGTAAATCAGGATGCGCCCGGCACTCACGGGCGAAACTCGCTACCCCAGGACGTCGACACTATGAATCCATTCAGTTCGATCAGCGACGATTTCTATATCAATCTGACCCTCAGCACCGAGATGGAATTGCCCAGCAATAGAGAAGCGGTGTTGCATTATTTCGAGCGGGTGCAGAAATCGTATCCGACGATGCGTAACTTCTACAGTCGGGACAAAGGAGACTTTGTCCTGGAAGAAGACAAGGATCGCGGCCAATATCGCTGGGCGTCGGTGGAACCGCGAAGGATTTGCTCCGGCCACGTCAACGCCGAGTCGATCGAGGCGGCAATGGGCCAGCATCAGTTGGTACTCGAACTGGCGCCGTATGCGCTATCGGTCAGCCCGTTGGATTGCGAGGCGCTCGATCTGCTGTTCGGATTCGATTTTACGTTTCGCGGCAATCACAACGAGTTGATCGCCGAGGCGCTGGGCGTTCCGCCGGCGTTTGAAAAACTCTCGGAACATGCCGGTTCGACGGTTATCAATTACGAACCGTCCTATACGCTCGCCCTCGACGAGGAATGTCGATTGCAATGCCGTATGAGCGTGGAGACGCGCACCAACGCTTATCAGATTCGCACCGGCGAATTTCCCGAAGAGCAGTTGAGCGTGTATGTCACGGCCAGGCAATATGGCAGCCTGGAACCGGACATGACCTATGTCGGGGCGCTGGAGCGGCTGAACAGGCTTTGCGGACGAATGCTGGAGGAGCATGTGATCGAACAGGTGTTGCAACCGCTGGCACGAACCATTGCCATGCGCTAAGGGATGATTTCCGCATTTGTCGCTTGGTTGCAAGTCACTTCCACGGCCTGTTTGAACAGAAGGCAACAGAGAAAACGGAGAACGGAAATCTCTGTTGACTTCGTATCCTTTGTTGCCTGTAGTTAATCAAAGCCTGAGCTGGCTCGAGGTTGACAGGCGCACTTTCTCTTCTTTAATTTCGCTCGGTCTGTTCGAAGCGATGTGGTATCAAATAGTCTAAGGCTGAATGTGGATCCAGCATGTAGTAGTATTTGATGGATTCTGTGATTTATTGGACGGATGCCGGGAGCCAACTTAAAGTGAACAGAGCGGATAGGAGGCAACAGAGGCTCGCTTCTCCGTTCTCTCCGTTTCCTTCTGTTCAAAACGAAACTTGAGCCGACTTGGTTGCAGCTACATTATTTTCCGCCGCTACGGCGTCGGCTTCCGCCTCGGCGATTGCCGCCGCTTCCGCGACGGCTTCCACCGCCCCCGCCCCCTTTTTGGCGTTGTTCGAGATTGCGATCCACGATCACGCCCACCGCATCGAGCCAGGTGGGGATATTGCGGTGAACCGTCCGCGGCCCCTCCGCAGCATCGTCGTCGGCCGCATCCTCTGTGGATGCGTCGTCTTCGCCTTCCAAGTCGGCGTCGGTATCGTCGCGATATCTTCCCGCGGCGGCATCCAAGTCTTTTTCGTCGTCGTCGTCATCATCGCCATCGTCGCTCGCTTCTCCGGTAGCGGTGTCTGTTGCGGACCTGCCGCGGCTGACCGGCGGTTTGCGACCACGACGGCGACGGCGACGGCGCTTGCCGCGGGGGGCGCCCTCGCCCTCCGTCTCGGACTCGTCCTGGAGAGAGTCGCTGTCGGCGTCTTCAGC
>JBGTJT010000265.1:0-4194 GCA_041744995.1 Pirellulales bacterium
GCGGCGCCGCCGCCGGTTGCGGCAACTCCGCGCCGGCTTCGACGAGTGCTTCGTCGGCTGGTGCGGCGAACGGATCGGCGAGGGCCATCTCCTCCACCGCCTCGGGCTGTCCTTCTGCTTCCGCGTCGAACTGAATTGCATCGTCGAAGAGTTCAAATTCTTCGTTCCCTACTTGCCCCAGGCCAGGCATCGCCTCGCTTGCCGGGGCCATGGCGACGGTTCGGTCTTCTTGCGAACGGAACAACGCCTGCGGCGACAGGGACAAATTGCCGTCCACGTCGCGGGCGATCCAAAACGCTCCGACCAGCAGGCAGGCAACCGAAGCCGCCAAGGTCGGCGCCCAGAAGCTCGCTCGCGAGGCGACCCGCGACAGCGCCATCACCGCCACGGCGAAGATCAACAGCAAGCCGCCGCCGAAGGCGATCTTGCCGAACAGGTTGTAAAAGTCCTGCCGACGGGCCTGATAAGCAGCCAGTTCCGCCTGGTACTCGCTTTGGGCCACAGCCAGATTATCGTAGGCCGCCGGCGCAACGATCGCGCCGTCCATCGCGACCAGCCGATCCAGATGGGCAAGCTGCGTCGTAGCCGCAGACGGCTCGCTCCCCTCACCGGCGGGTGCGGCAACCGTGGCGAGATCCTCTAGCAGCAACTCCTGGCGAGTCTTCTCCGCAAACCGCCGCCAGCCTTGGGTGCCCAACAACAGGTCGAGCGCCCCGGCCGCGTCCGGCTCGTCAGAGAGGAAGAAGTTGGCGTCCTCCAGATCCTCCGGCTTGTCGACCTCGGTCGTCAGCAGGAAGTGGGTCGGCATGGCGACCATCTTGTGCTTGTCGGTTTCGCGCTTCAGGCTCAGCAGCGCGTCGTCCACGACCGAGACCCCCAAGGTCGCCGGGATCGGCTGGCCGTGTTCGTCGGTTACCCGCAGATGGACTTCCGCCTGCTGCCCCGGTGCGTACTGCGCGCTGGCCGGATTGATTTCGACGTTGAGTTTGCGATTCGGCCGCCGATAGACAAGCCGCTCGGCCAGTGGAGTGGCCGGCTGCGTGCTGTAGTCGAACACCGTCAGCCGTACCACGCCTTCCGCCGCGTCGTTGACCGGCACCACGATGTTCTGCGGCTGGCCGGCGACGGTCACGTGCCGTGTCTGGCCGACCGCCGTGCCCCGGCAGACGGCCGAGACGACCAGCGGAATGCCCGCCTCGGCGGCATGGATCGTCAGCGCGGGATGCTCGTCGGCGGCGAACACCCCATCGCCCGTATTGATGGCGAGCAGCGCCTTGTCGTTGACCGCCGGCAGCGTCGGTTGACTGGAAATGTCGGCCGGCTTGGTGACCTGCACATGGTACTTCGCGCCGTCGACGGGCGTGAAGGCCAGCTTACCCAGCCCTTCGTGCATGGTGGCAAAGTCGGCGACCTTCTGGCCTTGGTCATTAACTACCTGACCCTCGATGTGGACCGGTTCGCCTTGCGGGTTCTTGGCCACGAAATAAACGCGGTTCTCCACGCCGGCGACCAGATCGCCCCCTTCGGGAAAGAACTGCACGTCGACCTTGCCGAGGTTGATCGGAATCGTGCGGGCGATCGTCTCGCGGGTGCCGCCGTCGTCGACGATCACGGCCAACTGCCCGTCGCCCCGTTCCATCTCGGCCGGCAGCGGGAACTTCACTTGATACGTGCCGGTGGTCGAAAGCTGGGCCGAGTCATTGAACACCTCGACGTCGTCGACCGTGGCGATCACGCGAATCGGCGCCTCTGCCGCGGCGTCTCCCTCGGCCCGGTTGACCGAGACGTCGGCGATCACCTCATCGCCGGGCGTGTAGGTGTCGCGGACGAATTCCAGCTCCTTCTTCAGCCTCGGCAGCGCGTAGCGGCGGACCAAAAACTGCTTGGTTTGCTCGGGGAAGCTCTCGTCGACGCTGCGGCAGACGATGGTGTACTGTCCGCCGGCGGCGCCGTCGGGAATCTGCCAGCCGCCGTTGCCGACGCCGTTGTGGGTAACGCCTGCGGAGGCGCCGTCGGCGATCGGTGCTCCGCCCGGATCGAGAATCTCGTACTGGACCGGCAAATCCTGCCTGGCGTTGAGCGAGAACCGCGTGAGCGTGAGCGAGCGATAGGAGACTGTCTCGCCAGGCTGGTACCACGGCTTGTCGAGCGACAACCAGGTGACAAAGTGATCTTCATCGACCGGCAGCGATTGAGTCATCCGTGGACGGCTCTGCTCGTGGAAAGCGCGGATCTCCAGCCGGCTGTTGGGAGGCAACTCGATGCTGGCGGGGATCGTCAGGATCGCGTCGCCGCGGGCGTCGCGGACGAGCTTGAGCGGGTTGTATTCCTGAAGATTCGAGTACAACTCTTCACCGGCCGCCGAGGCAATGGTGTATTCCAGGTCGGCCGCCACCGGATCGCCATTGATCGTGCGGGTTGAGATTTGAAACTGGTTGTCGATCCCCTGCTTCAGCCGCGCGGGACCGCTGACGACCAGGTGCAGATGCTTGTCGGCGATGCTTTGCTCGGTCGCCTCCTGATAGGCCCAGCCGCCGAGCGTGACGGCGATCAGCACCGCCGCGGCCAACGCCAACACCCAATGGCCTGGAGTCATGCTCGCCAACGCGCCGCTGGTCGAGACACCGGCGGCGGCGGCAGGCCGCGCCAGCCGCATCTTCCGCGCAAGTTGCTTTTCCTCCAGCCGGGCCGCCTTGGCGAACAGGTCGGTGTCGAGCTTCACCTCGGCATAGATCCGGGCGACCTTGGGGTCCGAAGCGATCCGCTCATTCAGCGCCGCCGTTTCCTCGTCGGGCAGCAGCCCATAGATGAACTCGGTGAGCCGCTGCCGCAGACCGTCGTCACTCGACTTGGGTAGTTGTTGTTCGCTCATAATAAAACCACCTTGGAATGGTTGGGGGGACAGTTTGTTGGTGTTAAATCCTAAATCCTAATTTCTAAATCCTAAACAAGGACCAAATGTTCGAATGTTCAAGAACGCCGGCCACACCTTTTGGTCATTAGAGTTTCGAACATTGTTTAGGATTTAGGATTTAGGATTTGGAATTTCCCCTAGTGTGCCAGCGCTTCTCTCAGCTTGGTCAGCGCCAGCCGCATGCGGGTCTTGGCTGTGCCGGTCGGAATGCCGACTGCCGCGGCGATTTCGTCGTAGGTCAGTTCTCCGTTTTGCCGCATTAGGAAGACCTCTTTTTCCTCCGGCCGCAATTCGAGCACCGCCGCTCGCAGCCGGGCCAACTCTTCGTCCAACTCGGCGGCCTCGGCCGGGCCGGCTTGCTTGCTTCGTAACATCGTGCCGTCTCCAGGGAGCGATTGACGTTTTCTTCGCCAGGCCGTCTTTCGCAAGTCGCGCCCCGTATTGAGCGCCACGCGAAAGATCCAGGCACGCAGATTGTCGATTTCCGGGATCTTGTCCAAACTCCGCCAACACTTCACAAAGGCTTCCTGCAAAGCGTCTTGCGCCTCTTCCGCATCGCCGATCAGATAGTACAACGTGCCGAGCAACTCATCCTGATGCCGGGCAAAAGCCTCCTCCAACCGGTCAGCCGCTTGCTGATCGATCGCCGCGTCGGCCGGTGGTGAAGAGGGTTTATTCATGCCTCGCTCCATATGACGAGCCAACCACGGAAAAGGATTCGGCCGTTGGCGAAATTTTTTCGTTTAACCCGCAGCCGACAAGCTGGTCCCATGCTACGGGTTAAACTAGGCTATGGTGCAAGCTACATGCAATGGCCGAGCGTCACTTGATCCGCTAGAATTCGACGTTATCGAGTCCGCCGGCGTTCCCAACCTCAAGGCGATCCTATCCCAGATGTGGCCTACTTCCGACAAAACGCAAGAGTTGCTGGCCGGCGCCAAGGGGGGCGACGGCGACGCGGTCAACGCGCTGCTGGAGCGGCACCGCGACGCGCTGCGGAGGATGATCGACATGCGATTGGACCGCCATGTGAAAGGCCGCATCGACGCCAGCGACGTGGTGCAGGAAGTGCTGATCGAAGCCAACCGCCGGTTGCCCGACTATCTACAACAGCAGGCGATGCCGTTTCATCTGTGGTTACGGCACTTGGCCAAGGACCGCTTGATCGACGCCCATCGCCGACACCGGGTGGCCGCCAAGCGGTCGGTCGACCGCGAGCAGCCGCTGGTCGCCGGCGGCGGCATGGATCGTTCGACGCTCGAATTGGCCGGGCAGCTTTG
>JBGTJT010000266.1:0-10267 GCA_041744995.1 Pirellulales bacterium
AGGAGTGGTAGCTCGGCCATTGCCGAAATTTGATTGCCCCGGTCGCCATGGTCGCGGCGTAACTGAGCAGCGCGGCGGCGATCCACGGCCATGCCGGCCAGATGACGTCCCCTTTCAGCCAGCCGAGTCCGAACAATAATGCGCCATACATCGCGGCGTCGGCGATGCTGTCGAAACGTGCTCCGAACTCCGTGCGCTGATTCAGCCAGATCGCCAGCTTGCCGTCGATCCAGTCGGTCAAGGCCGTCACCAGAAACAGAATGAGAAACAACCGCGGCTGATCAATCCAAGCGATCGGCACCATGGCACAGGCACCAACCAGGCGAATCGCACAAAGCGTGTTGGGAACATTGATAATCGAACGCTGGTTCGTGGCAGTTGTGGGAGCCGGTGATCGGCGAGGTCGATTCATCCGGGGCGGCCCTCCGCTGCTAGTTGAACCACGACGATAAACCAGAAGAATACCGGTGCGGTAAACGACAGGCTGTCAATGCGATCGAGCATGCCGCCCTGGCCTGGCAGAAGTTCGCTGGTGTCCTTAACACCGCAGGCGCGTTTGATAGCGGAGATATTCAAATCGCCGAAAAAGCCAGCCACGCAAATGAGCAGGCCGGCGGCAACGGCCGTTGCGATGCTCCACGGAGTGAGCCAACGACAGAGGAGAGCGGCCAAAAGTGACGTTCCGACCAGCCCGCCCACCAGGCCGGCCCAGGTCTTGTGCGGCGAGATTCGCGGCGCGATGGTCCGCCGACCGAGGCGGCGGCCTACGAGAGCTTGCACGATGTCGCTGGTTTCGGTCAACAACAGCAGAAACAAAAACCAACCCGCCGGACCGGCAATCGGATTGCCCGCCGCCGGCAGGCAGAACAGCAGCACCGCATGGGCGGGCGCATAAGAAGTTAGCAGCAAGCCCCAATAGGTCTCGCCGGCGACGCTGGGATAGTCGGTCGTCTGTCCAGTGACGATCATGGCGGCGGCGACGACCAGCAAGCCGGCCAGCGGTAGGCCGGCCAAAAACGCCGCTTGCCAGTCGAGCCAAATACAGAGATAACTCAGCGGCAGCAGCGCATAAGCGGCCCAGCGAACCGACTTCTGCCGGACGACGTGTCGCCGCAAATGAAAGAACTCTCGCAGCGCGACCCAACTGACAATAAGAAACAAGACTACGGCCGCTGACTTGCCTACAATCGCGGCAGCCAAAACCAGTAGCGCCACGCCCCACCAGGTTCCGAGGCTCTTGAGCCGCGCGCTTTTCACCTCGGCTGGCGCCGCGCGCAGGGCAATCAGACGGGCCACGGAGCCGATCGCCAGGACGGCGACGACCCCAATCGCGACTTGGACGACGGGGAGTGAAAACATGCGACCAGCGACGCGATATTCAAAGGGTGTGCGGATGGATCCGTGTAGATCACGTCTTTACCGCGCGAACCTGGTAGTTCCCCCGGCTTTCGTCGTGTTCGACCTCGATCAGTTTCATATCCTGTAGAGCCTGAAGCAGTTCGGTAAAACTGCGAAATCCATAGTAGCTTTCGTTGAAACCAGGGTAGACGCGACGAATCGCCTGCTTCAGCGCCGATCCCCAAAGCGGATCGTAATCGTGTTCGATCGATTGCAACACCTCGACAACTCGATCGAACGCCTCTTGTTTCTTGTCATCGCCGTTGGTCTTCTTGCTGCCGCCGGATTTGCTTTCGGCCACCTTGGTGGCGGCGGTCCGAGAGGCCGCGGTCCGAGTGGCGGAGCGAATCAGATCGTCGTAATAAATGAACTCGTCGCAGTTGGAGATTAACAAGTCCGAAGTGGAAGCCTTAACCCCCATGCCGATCACCCGCTTATTGTTCTCCTTGAGCTTCGATACCAGCGGCGAAAAATCGCTGTCGCCGGAGATCAGCGCGAACACATCGATATGATCCTTGGAATAGCACAGATCCAAGGCGTCGACGACCATGCGGATGTCGGCACTGTTCTTGCCGCTGACTTTGGTCTGCGGAATGTCGATCATCTCGACGCCCTGGCCATGGAACTCGTGCATGGCGTCCTGGTAATGGCTCCAATCGCAATAGGCCCGCTTGAACACAATCCGGCCCTTCTCTAGCAGCCGCTTAAGAATCAAGTGAATCTGGAACTTGCCCGACCTCATGTGGCGCACACCGATCGCCAGATTTTCAAAGTCGACAAATACGGCAATCAGTGGTTCGCTGGACATAGTGCTCCCATTCTCGTCTGGCGTGCGTGCGCGAAATTGGCGGCGACCGCCTTATTCTAACGCGCCGTGTTCAGCCGAGAATATAGAGCCGATTCCCCGTCGCGGCAAGTTCAAAGCAGCTTGACGGTGGCCGGCGGCGGGGTCTACAGGCACCGCATAAAGGCCGTGAGCGCCTCTTTTTCCTCGCCGGTAAGCTGCAACTGAAGCACCAGGTTGAAGAACTCCACGGTATCCTCCAGCGTGAGCAGCCGGCCGTCGTGGTGGTACGGGGGCGAATCCTTGATGCCTCGAAGCGTGAACGTCTTGATCGGCCCATCGGCGATGTTGTATTGATCGCTGATCATTTCCGGCTCATAGAACCGCTCCAGACGCAGATCGTGCATCTTGTCGTCCAGATAGAAGGGCGGATGGTGGCACTCGGCGCAGCGAGCCTTGCCGAAGAATAGCTCCTGCCCTTGCAGTTCCTGTTCGGTCGCCTTCTCAGGAATCAGCTTGCCGAATTCATCGAGTTTGGGGGCCGGCGGGAAATCGAACATGTTCTGCATCTGCGCCATCATCGAGACCGAGTCGGAACGATTCGGTAGATGCACCCCTTTTTTGGCGGCAGTCACATGGTCGCCGTCAAAATAGGCGGTCCGCTGCTCGAATTCCGTAAAATCTTCCACGCTGCGGAGCGAGCGTTTCGATCCGTGGATCTGCTGATTGTACATTCCGCGCAGGCTGACCGTATCGAGGCGGAACCGGGCCGCTTGCGGCCGGGTATCGGGATTCAGGTGAAAGGCCGCATTGGTGTGGCCGTTGGTGTGGCAATCGAAGCAGGTCACTCCGAGGCTAGGCTCTTCCACCTTGCGATCCTCGGACTGATTGAACTGCTGTTGCGGAAAAGGAGTCAGCAGCAGTCGCAGGCCCTCCATCTGTACCGGCGTTACCTTTCCCTTCATCAACTCGTAGTAATTCTTGATGGTGAGCACTTTCCCTTGCGAGACGTCTCCCAGGTCGGGGCGCGTCGTGAGAAAGATGGGGGGCGGGAATTCCGGCGTCAGGTGGTCCGGCAGATCGAAGTCGACGTCGAATCGCTCGAGATTCCGTTGCTCGGCGTCGCGAATCGCCTTGATCTGATTTTCCGGAAAGACTTGTCCGCCGGTGGTGTGCTTGGTGTGCGGCAAGGGCCGAAAGCCCATCGGAAACAGGTCGCGCTCTTTGATCTCCTCGGGCGTCATCTTCGCCAACTCCTCCCAGGTGACGCCTTGAGGAAGCTTCACCCGCACGCCTTGTTGGACCGCCTTGCATCCGCCGGCCATCATCGCCTCCGACGGCTTGTCGCTCATGTCGTATCGTTGTTCATAAAGTGCCTGCTGACGCTGCATGAATTTCGACTTCTGCTCGATGTCGGATTCCATTGTCTCGCTGAATGGCTCGTCGATCACCACCGGCATGTAGGTCTGAGCGGGTAGATCGGGCTTCTTTTTGTTGGTGTTTTTGTCATTGGCAGTTGCGGCATCGGGCGATTCACCGGCGTTGGCGGCCAAGTAAACCAATACCGGCAACAGCAGTAGGGCTGCGCACGTAACGGCGGTGATCCGGGTCGAAGTTCTCATGGGGTTGGTCCTTTTATCCGGGGAGCGATGGTCGATCGAACACATCAACGCCAATCCACGACTGCAAGTTGTGTTCCGCTTGCATCGTCCAACACGCTCCGCGGCAAGAAATAGCACAATCGTCGCCAATTTAGCGTTGTTGTCTGGCAACTCTTTCTCTGGGCGACCTATCCGCGAACTGAATGGTCAGGCGGCAGCCTTGAACGATCCGGTACTGGTCGCGCAACCACCAGTTCCGCCGATAGGGACAGGATCGCCGGCAATGAAATGGTGAGGCCCAACACAGTCCGCGCGAATCGGAGCTGGGTCGAACGATCCTAAGACATGACCCCGCAGTATTTTGCGCACCGGTGGTCGCTGTCGTATGGGGTGCGGATGCGGTACACTGAGATAAGAAGTTCAATACGTAGGCCGAATTGTTGGCCGCACAGAAACACCACGTTTTGCAGACTTATTTCTCAGCAAGTTTCCCATGGCTAGTGCGAAAAATCCCCAATCCCAGCAAGAGGTGCAAGAGATTCGGCAAGCGATCCGCAAGGCAGGGCTGCGCTGCACGCCGGCGCGGGTTAGTGTGATGCGGGAGCTGCGAGCGAGCAAATCTCCGCGAACGCATGCTGAGTTGGCCGAGCGGCTGGTACCGCTGGGATTCGACAAGACGACCGTGTTTCGCAATCTCGCGGATCTCACCGACGCCGATCTGCTCCGCCGCACCGAATTGGGAGATCATGTCTGGCGGTTCGAGCCGCGCGATCCCAGCGACGCTGCCGCCGGCGGACATCCTCATTTTGTCTGCATCGACTGCGGAGACGTCACCTGCCTGGACGAAATGGAATTCACTGCCGCCAGCAAACGCCGCAGCCAACAGATCGGCCGCATCACCGAGATCCTCATTCGCGGGCATTGCTCTGCCTGCGAAGAGAATCCAGCCGCAGTCGGCTAAGCTGTTCAGCCGCATGGAACCGCTCTAATGTGCGTGGCCATGATGCGGTGCAGGCGCGTCGATTGGCGGCGGTTGCTCCGCCGGCGGCCAGACGGCCTGATAATCGTCGTTGACGTCCTGGTTATGTGCGTGTTCCGGTTCGAGAAACCTAATTCCCCAGGCCAAGGCAACGCCCAATAGCAGCATGCAGCTTAGGCGAACCCGATGGTGCGAGTGAAACTCCATCTCGGGAAGCAGGTCGCTCAGGGCAATACAAATGAACACGCCGGCAGAGAAAGCCAAGGTGCAGCCGATTACCGCCGCTTGCTCGTGAACGAATCTCTGCACGCCAAGAAAGAACAGCGCCGCGCCCAACGGACACATCGAGGCAAAAGCCAGATTGACAAGCAGCTTCCAGCCGGGAGTCCAGCCGCTGGCGGTCATCAGGGATGTGATGGAAACGGCGTCGAGCGGCTTGTGCAGCAGAATCGCCAGAAACGTGCCGACCCCAAACAGCGCAAACACCCCCAGATGCGCCCGGTCGGCCTCCATGCTGGCCCCCAATGCCATGCCGTCAATCAGTGTGTGCAAGGCCAGGCCGAGAAATACGCCGACCCAACTCAACCGATGCGCCTTGCCGTGGCCTTCGTGAGTATGGTGGTCGTCGTGATGGTGCGCATCGCCGGCCGCCTTATGATCGTGATCGCACTCTTCCGAAGCCTCTTGGAAGTCGGCGGGGCCGTGTTGGTGAAAGTGAAAGGTTCGCAACAAAAAGAACATCACCAACATGCCGATCATCATCCAGACGGCGACCAGATCGATTCCACCGGGGCCAAGCTGCACTAAGGCGTGAGGCAACATATGAAACACGCCAATACCGAGCATCAGACCGCCCACCAGGCTAATGATAGACTGCATGCGGGTGTGAGTTAGCTTGACCAGCGAGGGCAGAAACCCTCCTAGCAGCGAAGCACCCACAATCGTGATGCTATAGGCGGCGAACAACAGCAGCGAGGCGGTCCGCAGGGAGTCGTCGTTGCCGAGGTGTCCGGACGGAGGGTTTTCCTGCGCCGATGCGGAAACCGCCGGCAGGCCAAGCAGGAGCAACAGCAGGATCGCGCGACCACAGATCGCCATAAGTCAGCCGCCATCTAAATGTAAATGAAGTGCATCTGCAATTTTATGTGATTACATGATTTTGGTCTTGTTGGGCCGTTTTGGCAACCGGACCCCAATCAAGAAAGCCGCCCAACCACAAAGGCTGACGACGCACGTTCCCCCCGTCGAAGCGTCTGGCGAGCCAGGACTTTAAGGGTCTGCCGGGACAGTTGGAACAGGAGGAAACGAAGAAAACGGAGAAATGCATGCTCTGTTGACTCTGCCCCGCTCTGTTGCCTGAAGAGTCAATTAAAATTTCAAAATGAATGCCTGTTATGTTTGGGCAGGAGTTGAAGTAAGCTGACAGGATGAACCAACCCAGGGCAAAATACATGGAACACGCTATACCGCCATCAATTTCGGGGCGTAGCGACGACCATTGTGTTTGAGCGAACAGAGGGAAAAAGAGACAACTGAGAATTCTTTTCTTTGTTCACTCTGTTCCCTCCTGTTCAAAATCCTGGCCCCATTGCCACCCTGAAAGCCCTGCGTCTGACGTGGCGCGCCGCCGCCAGCCCGAAAACGCGCGAACGGGTCGCCTGAACGATAACGCGACCGTCGGGCGTCTACTTTCGCGGACCTGAAAATGCTGATATTTTGGGGCAATCGGGGACAGTTCCCATAGATGACCGACCGAAGGACGTAGCGCGAATGAAGGAAATTAAGAAGTTACTGGTCGCCAACCGGAGTGAGATTGCGATTCGCGTGTTCCGCAGTGCGCACGAACTGGGCATCCGCACCGTCGCGATCTACACCCACGAGGATCGCTTCGCCTTGCACCGCTTCAAGGCGGACGAAGCGTACAACATCGGCACGCCGGGCGAGCCGATCCGGGCGTATCTCGATATCGATGCGATCATCACGATTGCCAAGGATCACGGCGTCGACGCCATTCATCCCGGCTACGGCTTTCTCTCGGAGCGGCCCGAGTTTGCCGCCGCCTGCGCCGCAGCGGGCATCACCTTCGTCGGACCGCAGGTCGATGCCTTGCAGCGGTTGGGAGACAAAGTATCCGCCAGGCAGCTCGCCGACGAGGCGGGCGTGCCGATTCTCGGCGGCAGCCGCGAACCGATCGCCCATGTTGATGAAGGCGCAGGCACCGCCGCCGAGTTGGGATATCCGATCATGCTCAAAGCGGCCAAAGGGGGCGGCGGACGCGGCATGCGGGTGGTCCAGAACGCCGAGGAGTTCGCCAGCCAGTTCGAACAAGCTCAGCGAGAATCCCTCACTGCGTTCGGCAGTCCGGATATCTTTGTCGAGAAGTTCGTCGCCCGCGCCCGGCACATCGAGGTGCAATTGCTCGGCGATCACCACGGCAACCTGGTCCATCTGTACGAGCGCGATTGCTCGGTGCAGCGACGCCATCAGAAGGTGGTCGAGATCGCGCCGGCCCCGGCGCTCGATCCGAAAGTTCGGGAAGCATTGTGCCAGGCGGCGCTCGACATCGGCCGCACCGTCGACTACCAATGCGCGGGCACGGTGGAGTTTCTGCTCGACGCCGAAACAAACCAATTCTACTTCATCGAGGTCAACCCGAGAATCCAAGTCGAGCATACCGTCACCGAGGAAGTGACCGGGGTCGACATCGTCAAGTCGCAGATACTCGTTTCTCAAGGGATGGCGTTAAGCGATCCGGAGATCGACCTGCCGTCGCAGGGGGCGATCAAGACGAACGGGTTCGCCATTCAATGCCGCGTGACGACCGAAGATCCCGCCAATAATTTCCTGCCCGACTATGGTCGCGTGGCGCATTACCGTTCCGCGGGCGGCCTAGGAATTCGGTTGGACGCCGGCAGTGCCTTCTCCGGCGCGGTGGTGATGCCGTTCTACGACTCGATGCTGGTGAAGGTAACCGCCCGCGGCCGACGTTTCCAGGACGCCGCCACGCGGATGGAGCGCTCGCTGCAAGAGTTTCGCGTGCGGGGCGTGAAGACGAACATTCCGTTCTTGATCAAGCTCGTCACGCACCCCACGTTCCTGGCAGGCGATTGCTACACGCGGTTCATCGACGATACGCCGGCGCTGTTCGACCTGCCCAAACGCCGCAATCGAGCCACGCGCATCTTGACTTATCTGGCGGACGTGATCGTCAACGGCAACGAGCTGGTCAAGGATCGTCCGATCGCCTTGCGACGCGAGCCGGCGCCGAGGCCCCAGGTCGATCATACGCTGCCGCTCCCCAAGGGAACCCGCGACAAGTTCAAGGAACTCGGCCCCGAGAAGTTCTCGCAGTGGATTCGCGACGAGAAGCAACTGCTGTTCACCGATACCACGTTTCGCGACGCACATCAGTCGCTGCTGGCCACCCGTGTGCGGTCGTACGACCTGGTCAATATCTGCGACGCCTACGCCCGGCTTTGCCCCGGGATGTTTTCGTTGGAGATGTGGGGCGGGGCCACGTTTGACACGTCGATGCGATTCCTCAAGGAATCTCCCTGGCGACGCCTGGCCGACATGCGCGAACGCGTGCCGAACATCTTGTTTCAGATGCTGCTGCGAGCGAGCAACGCGGTGGGCTACACGAACTACCCCGACAACGTCGTGGAGGTGTTTGTCGAGGAGGCGGCCGACTGGGGGATCGACGTTTTTCGGGTGTTCGACGCCTTGAACTGGGTGCCCAACATGAAGGTGGCGATGGACGCCGTGCTGAAAACCGGCGCCATCTGCGAGGCCTCGATCTGCTATACCGGAGACATCAGCAATCCGAAGAGAACCAAGTACGATCTGAAGTACTACGTCGATCTCGCCAAGCAACTGGAGGCAATGGGCGCGCATATCCTGGCGATCAAGGACATGGCGGGACTGTGCAAGCCGGCCGCCGCCGCGACCTTGGTCAAGGCGCTCAAGCAGGAGATTGGCATTCCCGTGCATTTCCATACGCACGACACGGCCGGTATTCAGGCGGGCGCGATTCTGCAAGCCGCCACGGCCGACGTCGACATCGCCGACGCCGCCATGGCGCCGCTGTCCGGCTCAACTTCTCAGCCAAATTTGAACACGCTTGTCGAGGCGATTCGCAACAGCGACCGGCAAAGCGACCTGGACGCTGGCAAACTCGATCAATTGGCCACCTATTGGCGGGCCGTGCGGGAGTTCTATCTGCCGTTTGAAAGCGAAACCTTGCCGGCCACCAGCGATCTCTACGAACACGAGATGCCCGGCGGGCAGTATACGAATCTGTATCAACAGGCCCGCGCGCTTGGCCTGGCCGATCAATGGGCCAAGGTGTGCCATGTGTACGCCCAGGTGAATCAACTGTTCGGCGACATCGTCAAGGTGACCCCGACCAGCAAGGCGGTCGGCGACATGGCGCTGTTCATGGTGGCCAACGAACTGACGCCGCAAGACATTCTTGAAGGAGACAAGGAACTCGCCTTCCCGGCATCGGTGATCGATCTGATCGGCGGCCGGATGGGCCAGCCGCCGGGCGGATTCCCCGAGCAGGTGCAGAAGCGGATCCTCAAGGATATTGAACCGTTTGAGGACCGGCCCGGCGCGCTGCTGCCGCCGGCCGATTTCAAGGCGACAGCCAAAACGCTGAAGGAACTGCTCGGCCGGGAACCAGATCGGCGGCAGGTGGCCACGTATCTGTTGTATCCGAAGGTCTACAGCGAGTTCATCGAGCATCGCAAGAAGTATTCCGACATCAGTTGCCTGCCGACGCCCGCCTTTTTCTACGGCCCCAAGTTGGAGGAGGAAATCTCCGTCGATATCGAGGAAGGCAAGACGCTGATTATCAAGCTGGTCACCGTCGGCAAGCCGCATGCCAACGGCACGCGAACCGTGTTCTTCGAACTCAACGGCCAGCCGCGGGATGTGACAATCGTCGACCTCTCCTTGGAACCCGACGTCCCCAAGGCCCAGCAGGCCGATCCCGGAAACCCGGCGCATATCGGCGCCGGCATGCCGGGCATGGTGGTCACCGTTGCCGTCAGCGCCGGGGACGCCGTCAAGCGCGGCCAGAAATTGCTGACGATGGAAGCGATGAAGATGGAGTCGACCGTCAACGCGCCGGCCGCCGGCAAGATCGAGCAGGTATTGGTCAAGCCGGGCAGCCAGGTCGAGAGCGGCGATCTGCTTATCAAGCTCGAGTCCTAATCGATGGATCGACCATTCAGTCAGATCGACGACTTCACTCCGGCGGTGCTGGAACAATTGCGGCGCGAGAGCTTTCTGTCGCAGATCGAGATGGCGGAACAGGTGGGATCGACCAGCGATTGGGCGCTCGACGCGGTGCGCGATGCGAGCCAGCCCCGCGAGTTTCCCCTGTTGTTCCTGTGCGACCGGCAAACATCCGGCCGCGGACGCAGCGGCAATGCGTGGTGGTCCGGTCGCGGGGCGCTGACGTTTACCCTGGTCGTCGCTCCGCCAGCCGATCGTCTGCCG
>JBGTJT010000267.1:0-2258 GCA_041744995.1 Pirellulales bacterium
AAAGTGAAGGCCAGCGGAGGTACGATCTGCCGCGAGATATTCAGCTTCCCCGGCGGCCGACGGTTTCACTTTCTCGACCCGCACGGCAACGAGTTGGCCGTGTGGTCGGACAAGTAGCGCCGAATGCACGTTTTTCTCGACTACTTCTTCGTCACCTTCCACGGCTTGTGGGTGCTTTTCAATCTTACCGGCTGGGCGTGGCGGAAGACGCGCCCTTGGCAGCTTGCCACCAGCGGGCTGACGATTCTTTCCTGGTTCGGCCTGGGGCTGTTTTACGGCTTCGGATACTGCCCATGCACCGACTGGCATTGGCAGGTGAAGCGGAAACTGGGCGCGGTCGACTTGCCCGCCTCGTATGTGAAATACTATGCCGATCGCTTGACCGGGGTGGACTGGAACACGACCTTTGTCGATGCAATGACGATCGTGGCCGGCCTGGGAGTGTTTCTGCTGTCGTGCTGGCTGAACTGGCGCGACTGGCGACGTGGTAGTTCGTCGGATGGTGAATGATTTCCCTACTGCTAATCAACCCAGTTTTCGACTTTCAAGCGGGGAAACTGCCGGAAGTGCTTCAAGTTTCGAGTCACCAGAGTAGCGTCGCGGGACAATGCAATCGATGAGATCAGAAGATCGGCGCGTCCGATGAGGTACACGAGCTATTCTTCCCCCTCGGCTTCCGGTCTGCCGCGGTCGGAATAGATTTCCTTTCTCAGTTATCGAGATATTCTTTGTCGTGGGCGAGAACGCCAGCATGACTGCGCCGAATTACCTTCGGCGAAGGCCCCTTGGGCCAGTCGTCCAGCGCCGCCCGCGAGAACCGCCATTCCCCTTCGATTTCGCGGCCGGGCACGCCGCCGCGTGTGGTGAGCGACTTGAGCTTCTCTTCGGAGATGCGCAGGTATTTCGCTGCTTCTGGGAAGGTAAGTACCGAGCGTAATTCGGTGGCCGTGGCCATGACATGATCTCCTTGTGTAAGAATACGCTACCACCAGCCTGCCGGAAACCGTAGGTTGGGACCATTGTCCCGACCATGAAGCAACTGGTTCATTCGGCTGGTCGGGACAATGGTCCCAACCTACACACTAGATATCCAGCTCGTCGAGCTGGTCCATCAGGTTGTCCAGCTCGTCTTTCGGTTGGTCGGTTTTCTCCGCCTGGCGTTTCTTGAGTCCGACGCCGGCGCCGACTTTCTCGCGGCCGGCCAGCATCAACTGTTCGTCGCGCTCGCGGACGGCGGCCGCTTCCGGCGATTCGTTCGGGGCGCCGAACAGCTTCGACAGATCGACCTTCAGCCCGCCCGCCTCCACGTCGGGACTGCCGGCGATAGCGGGGCTTTTGTGTTGCGGGAAGATGATTGCGTTTTCCGGACAGACGCGACTGCACGCCGGGCAGCCTTTGCGGCAGTTGTCGGGTTGCTCGACCAGGATCGTATCGACCGTGTCGACGCCGTACACCCCGAACAGGCAAAAGTCGATGCACTCCATGCAGTTGGTGCAGCGGCTGAAGTCGATCACCGGATACCAGCGGCGGCCGGCTTGTTCTTCGATGATGTTCGGTTGCGCCTCGACGTTGCGCTCGCCCGGCGAGTCGAGTTTGGCAAGTTGTTCGGTCGTTGGCGAGCCCTGGAGAAACTCCGTCGCGGCCACGTCGTTGCTGCCGTTGCTTGAACCGCCGCCAATGCCTAGCCCGCCCATGTCGAGCGCATGCGTCTGCACCGCGGCTTCATCACGGATGCGGCGGATTTCTCGCACGAACGCCTCTGCGTTATCAGCGGCACGGAAGTCGAGGCAATGGATCGTGCGATTCGGCTTGGTCCGCTCGGCGTCGACGCGGGCCTTCTCGTCGTCGGCAGTCTCGGCGGCGTCTTGGTCGTCTTCGTCGTCCGTTTCAAACTTCAGCACCGTCTGGCCGAACCGCCCTCGCACCTTGTTGCGATCGAGCGTCCAGAACGCCGCCCGCTCGTAGAGCCAACTGACTACCACGAAACTGCCCGGCATGTTTTGCAGGCAGAGCATACCGGTGCCGTCCGGCTTGAGGTCGTACAGATGCGGCACCAGCGTCACTTCGATCCCCGGCTCCATCAGCAGTTGCGCAACGAGATCCTCCTCCAATCCCCGCTTTTGTGGATTGGCGCTTTGACCTTGCGAGATGACGACGGGGAGGTGTTTGGGCATGGAGATCGAATGGTGGGTTGAGCAACAGGAGTTCAAATGCGGAATGCGGAATGCGGAATGCGGCGCGAGCGGATGGCGGCACGA
>JBGTJT010000268.1:0-15759 GCA_041744995.1 Pirellulales bacterium
CATAGTCCTGGAGGCCGGCAAGCTGGATTTCTCGAATCAGTGCATTCGCCCCGAGGTGCTTCTTGAGGTGTCGGATGTGAATGCGGAAATACTTGAGCGTGGTCTCTTCCAATGAGTCCTTGGGGATACTGTCGAGGAAGGCGTCGGAAAGGTTCTTCAGCGTCCGAATAATTGAGCGAGGCTTGGGCTTGCCGTTGATCTGGCCATCGGAGAGGAGAAACGACGCGATGTCGGCATCATCGGGGATAACGAGTCGCCCACTGTCGACCAGCCCAAGATTCTCTTCCAGACGGGACAGGCGTCCTTCTGCCGCCTTGCGGCTGTTGGTCCGCAGCGACTTTTTGAACTTCTGGTTGCCGTAGCGAAACGCGACGAGGTAGCTACCGGATGGGTTCTGTTCGAGCCAAGCCATTGATGTTCTCCGCGACTGATGGGATGATAAGAACCCAGCCGCCGAGAGAACAGCGATACAACTCCAACACAACAACAATGCTGCCCCCTTTTTGCCCCCCTGTTCGCTTTTTTGGCCCTCGTAAACGCAACAAGGACTCACGGCACGTGTCCGTAAGTCCTTGCTACGAAAGGTGCCGACGACTGGAGTCGAACCAGCACGCCCTTAACGGGCACTAGAACCTGAATCTAGCGCGTCTGCCAATTCCGCCACGTCGGCTGCTATTGCAAGCACAAATTTATACGCCAAACGTCGCCGCGAATCAAGCGGCCCTTGCTCGGCGCGAATCCTTCCATCAATAGGTCGGCAGTTCGGGGTCCACGCTCTTGGCCCACTCATCAATGCCGCCGGCCATGCTCTGCGCTTGAACGTATCCTTGTTCTCGCAGCCACTGCGCCACACGCAGGCTGCGACCTCCTAAATGGCAGTAAACCACGATCCGCCGCTGCTTGTGCTCGAGCAATTCGGCGGCCCGCCGGCCCAATTCGCTCATCGGGATCAGCGTCGTGCCTTCAATCCGGACACGCTCGAACTCGGCGGGTTCGCGGCAGTCGAGCAACAGAAAATCGGCTGCTTCCCGCCGTAAGCTGTGTACCGCTTGGCAGTCGATTTCGATCGGAAATGCTTGGTCCTCGGTCAACAGTCTACTCCTAGGGTTCGATCGTGATACGGACCTACATTATAACCCTAGTAAGTCAGACCGGCGCGCAGCAGGAACGTGTCGCTGGGGTCGAAGTCGGGCGCGGCGGATTTGAATTCGATCTCTCGGCCGAAGACATAGCCGACCTCCAAGTATGTCTTGAAGCCCCTGGCGCCTTGGTTCTCGATCCCCAGCAACAGGCGATAGTCGCTGATTGTCACGACGTCGTCTCCGCCGGCGGTGCTGACGGCCCAAGTTCCTCCGCCTAGTTCACCGGCGACGTACCACCAGATATCGCCAAAATGTGTGTACCCCAGTCGTTGGGCGAAGCGGGGCCGGGGAAAGGTCAACTCGATGCTGGTGTCTCGATCTGGCTTGACGATCACTCCGGCGGCCGGCAATATGCGAATGTTCTGCCAGTCGAGATAGACCACGCCGAAGATCCACTGCACCCGAGGCGATTGATCCCAGGCGGCGAAGGCATGCCCCGAAAACCGCAGGGCTTCGTCGTTGCTCGATTGGAAGTCGCTGTACCAGCCGGGCGTGACCGCGATGTTGGCACCCCAGCGTTCGTTGATCTTGAACATCGTCTGGATTCTTAGCGAGTTGTCGTACAACTGGTTCGGCAAGTCGACACCCGACGGACCGTCCAATACGTGGACCGCGAACGCGGGGGTCAAGATCAATGGCATCTCGCGACTGGGCACGGGAAACGCCAAGGTCACCGAAACGTCGGTGCTGAGGATGCCAAAGTCGGACACCTCGCCGCCGGCCAGAAACGTCTGCCGAAAATTGAACCGCTGAAACACGCCCTCGCGCCGCGAACTGGCCGGTCGGCGAATGGGGCGGTCAAATGCCGGTTGTGCGGTGGCGTAGTTGGGCACGTCCCATTCCGGATCGACCAGTTCCTCCGGATAACTAACCGGAAAGACCGGCGCCGGCTGTCGCCAGTCCTCAGGCGGAGACGACGTCGCCTGCCGCCAGCGGGGCGTTGCCGGGGAAACGTCGGCGGACGGTTCGTTTAAGGCCACCGACATTGGCTCGCCAATAGAGAAATCCGCCGACAAGTCGGCCGAGGCGATCGGCCGCGGCACCTGCACCATGGGACGATTCTCGAAAGCCACGCCAATCGAATCGAAGATCGTCCAGACCACCACCGCCGCCATGAATCGACAAAACTTGTCGCCCGGCGCAAGGTCGTCCACCATTGAGGCAGACTGTGAGCTCATGGGAAAAGAACCTTATAGGACCGCCTCACAGGCGTCGAGTCGATTGGGAAATGGCGCATTTAGTTTCTAGTTGGCATCGGAGTGCCGTGTTACTGCTAGAACTGCAAGCCTCCTCGCAGCATGAAAGTGCTTTCCAGGTCGAGGTTGTCGGCGGTGGTATCTGAGTAGACGAGTTCACGATTCCACAGGTAGCCGACTTCGACCATGCCCTTCAGCCCGCGCGGCGTGCTCCATTCCAGGCCGAGGATGACGCGGATATCGTTGTAGTCGACGCGTTCCTCCACGCCGGAATCGCGGGTAATCTGCCAACTGCCGCCTCCGTATTCGCCGGCGATGTAGATCCAGAAGTCGGCGTTGCCGTACTGCGAGAGGCGCCAGGCAAACTTGGGATTGGGAAACAGGAATTCAAAGCGGCGATTCTCGTCAGGCGTCCATACGATGCCGCCGGCCGGCAACCACTGTATTTGCACGCGATCGAGATAGACGGCCCCCAGCCGCACCTCGACGGTGGGAGTCCAACTGATCGCCGCCAGGGCGCGACCCTGATATCGGAGCGCCTCGGAATCGAAATTCTCGAAGTCCGTATAGATACCGGGCCGAAAACCCAAATCGGCCGCCAATCGTTCCGTAATCTGCGGACGCCAGGCGGCATCGAGATAAAGATCGTAAAGTCGCGGCGGCAAGTCCGCTCCGCCGCCGGTTGACGGTCCGGCCACGAGATTGATCGCGCCGCCCGGCGACAACAAGATGGGCGTAGGGCTGTGAAAGAAGGGAAACAAAAAAGTCGCCTCCGCTTCGATGATGTTCCATTCCACGTCGTCGTCGCCCGGCCCATTGATCCATGTATAACGGCCGCGGACGTTCTGCATCAGTCGCGGCAAGTAGGCAACCTGACCGTTCGGTTGCACGAACAAATAGCTGCCGTTGGGTGAGGACGCCTGCGGACCCGTGGTGAACGTGCTGTTGGGATATGGCGCACCGTACTGTGGCGCAACATAAGGCTGCTGTCCGAAGCCGGCCGTTGTTTGCGGAAACAGCGAGGGCGCCTGCAACGCCGGATCGGCGTAGGGGTCAAAGCCGCCGGTACTCGGCTGAATGGTACCATTGAATGTCGCGCCGCCGCCTAGTTGAGCCACACGAACCACCGGCACCAACCCGTCGGCGCCGACCGCCTGAGCAAACCCGGATCCGCCAAGGAGAACGATTAAAACGGCGACCGCGAAAGGGGCGAATAGGATATATCGAGCCACGAGAGCCTCTCTTCCCACTTGTCAGATGATGACGAAAAACCTCGGCAAGATCGCCCGACCGCGCTGCCCCATCGCGCAATTCCTGACGAAAGCCGTTACTCATCTTGGGTGAACATCATGCAGGGAGCGAACAATTACTTGAGTAAGCCGAACGGGTCAAGACGAATCGATCGATGAACTTTAATCTGATCGGCAATTTTGGCGAAAGTTTTCTGCTAGCAGCTAAGCCAGTTGAGCGGCGGGCGGTGGGCCTTTCGCGAGGCAGGCCAGCGCGGTGCGAAGCTGTCGGCAGCGGTAAGCCTCCAGCGCCGCCACGGCCCCGTCGCGATCGCCCCGGCAGGCGGCGGCGGCGAGATGATGATAGCTGAGCAAGATTCGCGCCACATCTGCGAGCGTCATTCGCTTGCCGCGATGCAGAAAAATCCGCAGGCGAACGTCCACCTCCTGGATCACACGGTCAGCCAACTCGTTGTCGATCGGTCCCAGCAACACCGCCTGGAAATCCCGCTCCAACTGGATCAGCTCCGCCTGCAGCACGCCGGTAAGGTACGGCTGTTGAAGCGCACGAACGGCGTGCGCCAACTCGCGGATCTCGCGGACCAGACGCTTGAGCTTGGCATGTTCCTTTTCGCCAAGCCGTTCCACGGCACGACGCAGCAGATACAGCTCCAGTGCCAGGCGCGTCTCGTGGGCGTCGATAATTTCTTTGCGATCCGGCTGCGCCACATAGGTACCGCTGGAGGGTATCTGGTACAGCAAGCCCTCCGCCTGCAACCGACGGATCGCCTCGCGGACCGGCGTGCGGCTAATGCCCAACTGGCGAGCGACTGCCAGCTCCGATACTTTGGCGCCGGCGGGCAGCCGATTCGTCACTAGTTGCCTCTGGAGGTGTTCATAGGCAACATGGCTAAGTCGAGAGCTCATGCGTGCGGACTCCGTCCGAAGTGATACTGCGACGCCGCATCCATGAAGGCGTTAGACCGGCAAGCCACCGTACCGAAGCGCGCAGCATCCCTGCGAGCAAGTTCGCAAGGTGCTATCGAACGCCGGCAACTTCTGATCAATATGAACCGTGGGCGAACGCCCGCGAACGGCCCATTGCCGTCCGCTATGAAAAGATATATTGAGTTTATTTATCCCAGCCGGGAATGCAAGAGCAAGGTATACCATTCCGCCGGAATTCAGATACAAAGTCTCCTGAATTCAGCGCCGGCCACGGACCTCGTTCCATTGTTTAGTAACATTTAAATGTGGCGCCCATCTCTCGATGTAATCGAAGTCGATGGTGTCGCCTTGAATCGAAAGTACGCCTTTGATATCTCTCAAATGTTTTTCGGAACCGCCCTCGCGAAAATACTCAAGCTTTTTAAGAATCACGTCCTCTGGCGAGGCAAATCTGGCCTGATGGCCCGACTCGTCTAGTAGTATCAACCGAGCTCGACTTAATCGCGACCGATTGAACTCGTCGTCGGTGGGGATCATGAAATCGATCTTGAGGCCCGATGAAGGCTGAATAACATTGAACTGAGACCGGCGACGGACTGCGTCTTCAACCGCAGGTCGCGAGCAATAGTACAATGGCGAAGGAAAGGCCGCGCACAGCGGGTCGACGTGCGATAGGTTCATATCTGCGACAATGTCGACGTCGTTGGTAAAGCGAGCCTCCCCATGCGTCATGCTGGCCATTGAACCCGTTACGAGGTAAGGCACCGCGAGTCGCGTAAGCGTGTCGGCCGCATACTGAAGTAGTTCAAACGAGTCCATGCGACAGTCTTCGTGCGATCTCGCGACTCATTTCTTCTTCCGACCAGTCTGGATGCTGTTGTCGGACGCCGGCGGCAACTAACTTGCGGGCCGCTCTCCACATGCCGAAACCGATCTGCAAACGTTCGGTCGGCGTCATTTGACGGTAGATAGCCGCCATCTCGGGCGAGATGCAGTTTTCTTCAAACGCTCGCACTTCGTCAGCGATCGACGTGGTTGGAGAATGCGAGGTCATGTGGTTTCCCAGAAATCCGCGGTTTTCAGCAGTATACTGAATCCCGATGGCAACGGCAATCTGATAGCGCGGGCCTGATAGCGCCGGCGGCGCGGCGCGATCGTGTGCCATCCTGGCGGTATGAGCGCGTTTCGCTAATCCCGTGCCGGCGTGTCGACTGTGAAACTCCGCGGCGTCGTCGCCGGGCGGTGCCCCTGCGGTATGGCGGGAAGGGGCGATTCATCACCGGGTCGTGCCGGCTGGTCAATCCGCATCGTCTGGCCGCTGCTGGTCGTAGCAACTTGCGAAGGAGCTTGCACGAAAGTGGGCCGAGGCGGCGCCGCGGAGCCTTCAGGTTCCGTGGCCAATCTCCCCGATCGCTGTGCATCGATCGCCTGACGGTACCGCTCGATTTCCACCTGATTCGGATCCAGGTTGCACCAGGCAGCAAGTACTTTGTCGGCCGCGCGATGATCGCGGACCGCCAAATGCGTGACGATCAGCCAGCGGAAGCAAACCGCTTCGCTACATCCGCCGTGGTAGGCTGTCTGCAAATACGCTTTGGCGGCCACCCAGTTTTGCTCGACCGCCAAACATGCTCCACGGATCGCGCTGCGAAAAGCCTCTTTCGACCCGGTATCTCCCGGACAAAGATCCACCAGTGCCAGCGCTTCCTGCCGCCGTCCGTGCTTGATGTGCAAGTCGATCAGATGCCGCGGCAACCTGGGCAAGCCGGGGCGATCCGCGATCGCTTCCTCTAGCAGATCACGAGCCTGGTCGTCCCGCTGTTGCTGTTGCAAGCACATGCTGAGGCAGATCGTAACCACCTCGGCAATGTCGACCAAGTGCCAGATTTCCGGATTGACCTGCCCGAACTTGACGCACGTTTCATACGCCCGAGTGGCCAGATCGACGCGGTCCTGCGCCTGCAAATAGCTTCCCATGGCACACAGCAACTGAGCGTCGAGCGGAAACAGCTCCAGCGCCTCGACGCACAGCTTGATCTGTGTCTTCGCGGCGCCCTGCTGGCCGTCGTAGGTCGTCAGTTCGCCATAGAAGGCTTCGAGCATTTCAGAAGAACGCGGCACGCTCGCGGCCCGAGCTTGCTGGTAAAGTACGCGGGCGGTCTCCTGTTCACTGAGCGTCATCTTGGCTTCGGCCTTGGCCAGCAGGAGCGACGGCTGAACGCCTACCTGCCGCATGGCCGATTCGACGATGCGAAGATCGCGAGTGGCCTTGGAACGCCTGATATGAGCCAGGTGGTCGGTCTGGCTGCGCAGAATGGTAATTGGGAGCGACTCAACTTCCAAGCCGGCAAGTTCGATCGCCGGGCGGAGTGTTTCGCGAATCGCGCCGGTGAACTGCAGCCGCGGATCGTGCGGCTGCAGTCGAATTCGCCCGACCTGCTCGCCACTGACGTCGCCCGCCTTGTTTGGCAAGCGGACCAGCGACATGTAGGCCCGCGTCGAATCGGCATGCCGGTCGATATGCTTGCGCAATGTTTGCAGATCGGCGTCGGAAAGCGTTTCGCCCGCGTCGAGCCACAAAATCCAGTCGCCGGAAGCGTGCGACAGCAGCATGTTGCGGGCGGCCGAAAAGTCGTCCGCCCACGGGATTTCGATCACCTGATCGGCCAGCGAGGCGGCAGTCGCCTTGGTGCCGTCACTGCTGCCGGTGTCGCCGACGATAATCTCGTCGGCCACGTCACGAATGCAACTCAGTGTACTGGCAAGCAGCGCCTCGGCGTCGCGGACGATTATGGCGACGGTGAGCTTGGGTTTTGAATCGCTGATTGACTGGTGAGACATCCCTGGCTCCCTTGCGAGTGGAGAATGCATCGCGTGATGCTAGCGGAACGAACTGTACCGTGGCGCGTCCCACTCTAGACCGTCATTTTTCCGACAGGCCCCCGCCATGAGGGCACGGGAAGTCTAGCGAAAATGCCGAAAGGCGGAAAGAGAAGAATTCAGCTAGCACGCATCGACGCCACGCGAGACTTAATGGGAGTGAGGCCAAAGTAGTGAGGAATTTGCGTCATGGTGATGGCATGATCGGCAGCCATTGCCTCGACGCCCAGCGATTCAAGAAACCGGTTCTTGTGGGTAACGCATTCGCAGGCCAGCGTTTCCCAGGGATCGTGTGTTTCCGGTAGCAGTTTCAACTTTCCTTGTTCCGGCAACCACTGGCCGCCGAACGACACCCCCAGTAGGAAGTCGTCCGCCTGCTCGGCCGACTCGAATCGAGAACGGTCAGGCATGCTCGTCGAACAACTCGATTTCGCGATCGACACGTCGTAGAGCAATTCCTCTCGCCAGGACATGCGGATCCGCCACTGGGCCTCGTCTTCACTGAACTCGATCCGCCGGGTACGAAATCCGACCCCGGTAAAAAACGAACCGAGCGAGCTTAGTATGGGGCGATTGATATTGGGCTGCAACACGAGTACGGCTTCTCGCAGCTTACCGTCCGGAAATGGCAGTTTCGCGCGGGTGCGATGGATCAGGTAGTTAAAGCCCATTCCGGCCGATCGCGGAAGGAAGTTCGGACGCATGTGCTCCATACGAACGAAACAGGCCGACACCCAGGCAAGTCCATCGTGGGTTGAACAGTGCGCCGTCGGCGGCAGATAATTCGCGAGGAGGTGCGGCGGCACGGGATAACTGATCAGGAAGCGACGAACGACCGTTCCAACCATATGAACGCCAGAAAGCCGCGCTGTGGGCGCAAGGTCAAACGATACCGGCATGAGAGAACCTGGCAGAAGGGGACGCGGCGGCCAACTATCAGCCCGTGGCTCGATAGTCAAATGCGAATGCAGCAGGTTAACCGGAAAAGGAGTCGCGTCGTAACCGCAATTCTCACGTGTGATAGTCGGCGTTTAAGCGCACGTACTCGGTGGTCAGGTCGGTGGTCCAGAACTTCAGTGACGTTTGTCCTTCGGAAAACCGCAGATCGATGATCGTGTCGTGATTGTCCTTGATCGATCGGCTGACCGTCGCTTCATCGAAGGCGACCGGGGCGCCTTGTTGATATAGCAGATGCCCGTTGACGTGCAGATCGACGCCCGACGGGTCGAACGGCACGCCCGCGTAGCCGGCGGCCGAGACGATGCGGCCCCAATTGGGGTCGGCGCCGGCGACGGCCGTTTTGACCAAGGCGCTTTCGGCAATCGTCTTGGCGATCTGCCGGGCGGCGGCGCGGTCGCGGCAGCCGCTCAGTTGTATCTCGATCACGTGGTCGGTCCCTTCGCCATCGAGGGGAATCAGCTTGGCCAACTCGGTGCAGAGCAACAATAGTTCCCGCTGAAAGGCGGCCAACTCCTCGCCAGCCAGTGGCTCGGAACTGGCGGCGCCGTTGGCCAACAGCAGTACGGTGTCGTTGGTGCTCATGTGTCCTTCGACGCTGATGCAGTTGAAGGTCTCTTCCGTGATTTCGCGGAGCATCGCCTGGGCCGCCTCCGCGGGCACGTTGGCGTCGGTGAGCACCAGGCCGAGCATGGTCGCCATATTGGGACCGATCATCGCCGCTCCCTTGCAGAAACCGGTGAGCGTGACCGGGCCGCTCGGCAGATCGAGCCGACGGCTAATGAGTTTGTGAAACGTATCGGTCGTCATCATGCCGCGGGCCGCGGCGACCATGTGTTCTTCATCCCGGCCGAGAGTTTCGGCCACGCGGCGGATCCCCGCGTCAATCTTCTCCATCGGCAGGAACTCGCCAATGATGCCGGTCGACAGCACCAGCATCTCCTCCGGCTGGCAGCCGCATGCCTCGGCGGCGATAGCGGCCATGCGACGGGCGTCTTCTAATCCTCGCTGGCCGGTGCAGGCATTGGCGTTGCCGCTGTTGATTACGACCCCGCGAAGCGATCTGCCCGGCGTGCGCTCGCGATCGATCGCCACCGGCGCGGCGAAGACCAGATTCGTGGTATACACGCCGGCCGCCGCGGCGGGACGTTCGCTCAACACGATGGCCACGTCCTGCTTATTCGGATTGCGCTTCAAGCCGCAATGCAGGCCGCCGACTTGAAACTGTTTTGGTAGCGAGACAGACATGATCATTCCAACTCTTGTTAAACCAGTGCCGTGCTTTCGTTCAGTCCGTACATCACATTAAAGTTCTGCACCGCCGCCCCGGAAGCGCCCTTGATGAGATTGTCGATGCAACTGATCGTGATAATCCGCCCCCGCACAACCCGGGCGGTAATGTCGCAATAGTTGGTGCCGCTGACGTCCTTGGTGCCCGGCAGATGCTCGACGACGCGCACGAAGGGTTCGTTCGCATAGGTGCTAGCGAGTACTTCCAGCACGTCCTCCTCGGTGACTGCGCTGACAGGTCGGCTGTAAGCGGTCGATAGGATGCCGCGATCCATCGGCACCAGATGCGGCGTGAAAATCACTTCGGCCGGCTGACCGGCGGCGTTGCCAAGAATATGCTCGATCTCAGGCCCATGCCGATGCCGGCCGACATTGTACGCCGAGATGCTCTCGTTGCACTCGGGATAATGGAACGTCAACTTCGGCGTGCGGCCCCCGCCGGAAATGCCGCTCTTGCTGTCGATGATGATCTCCGCCGGATCGATCATTCTTGCTTTCAACAAAGGCGCCAGCGCCAAAATCGCCGAGGTCGGGTAGCAGCCCGGGTTGGCTACCAGTTGCGCGTCGACAATCGACGCGCGAAACCATTCCGGCAGTCCATACACGGCGTCGGGCACGCGCTGGGGATCGGGATGACGCACTCCGTACCATTCTTCATAGGTGGCGACGTCGTTAAGTCGATAATCGGCGCTGAAGTCGATTACCCGACAGCCGGCCTCGAGCAGACCGACAATGCTCGCTGCCGAAGCGCCATGCGGCAGACAGCTAAAGACGCAATCGGCGCGTGCAGCGACCTGGGAGACGTCGAGGTTCTCAAGGTTTAAATCGAGCCGGTTCATCAGCGAGGGATGGACCGAGCTAATCGGCGGATTCCCCTCCTGGCGGCTGGTCAGGGTGGTGATTTCCACCTCCGGATGTCGCAGCAACAACTTGATCAGTTCGACGGCGGTATAACCGGTGGCGCCGAGGATCGCAATTCGTTTCATGGCATTTCAATCGGCAAAATGGAGGTCGCTGAATTCACCCCAAGGTGTAGCTGAATTCACCCCAATATGTAGCTGAATTCGCCAGAATTCAGAGGTAGCTGGTGGGATGATCCAATCTGGCGCAGTCTGAATTCTTGGGGAATTCAGCTACCGGCAGTCTGAATTCTGGCGAATTCAGCTACGTGTGGTTCGCGAAAATTATACTAGTCCCATGGTGCAATCGCCATCGGGTACCCGCCGTCGCTGACATGCAGACCGGCTTAAACGATCCGAAGTTCGCGTGATTCCGCTTGTGCGTTCTCTCTTGACCGGCCTTGACGCAATGCTTAACCTCCCGCCCTCCTAGAGGAAGTTGCACCTTCGATCGACGGCGAACGACCCGGCATGACGCCGGTGGAGCAGGGGGGCCTGTTCGATTCCATGAAGGCTCATGATGGAAGGTTTCGCCCGTCGGATACCGCCATTGGCGGCATTACTGCTTGTTCTCACCTCTAATGTACCATTGTCGGCGCAGCAGGCGCCGCCATCGTCGGGCATCCGCATCGCGCGATTGATCGAGGATCTCGGCGCGCGTCAATACATCCGCCGCGAGCAAGCGACCGCCGAACTGCAGCAAGCGGGCAACGACGCCCGAGTGCATCTCGAAGCGGCAGCCAAGAGCGATAATCCCGAGGTTCGACTGCGAGCAATCAACCTGCTCCACGACATGCACTTGGACGATCTGTGGCGGGCCGGAACCGTGCGACTGCCAGCGGCCACCGGAGACGCCTCCGATATGGTGCTGGCCATCACCGAGCAGACAGGCAACCGGATTTACCTGGGCGATAGTTATGGTTCGTTCAACGATGGTCCGGTCGAACTGCCGCTAGCAGGCGAATTGTGGCCGCTGCTCGACTCCATCTGCCGCCAGACGGGAAACCGGGTGCGTCCGCACTATGGCGTGAATCGCGACGGCCTGGTGCTGGTGGGCGGCACGCCGGGAGAGTATCCCGTCGCCTACTGCGGTCCGATTCGCGTGCAGATCACCAGCGCGAAACGGGAGTTCAGCGAGGAGTTGGAATACGATTCGCACAACAGCAAGATCGACCATAAGTTCCAATTCAACCTACTGGCGACCTGGGAAGACCGCTTCCGTCTGGTTGCGGCCAGGGCGAACTTTGAAATGGTTGAGGCGAAGGCCGGCACGGGAGGGATCATCCGCTCGGCTCAATCGCCGCCTTCGACCTGGCAAGTATTCGACGAATCAGGACGCCAGTTCGCCGCCTCGGTCAAGCTTGAACCACCTGGCGCCGACGCGAAATCGCTCGACAAGCTGGTACTCCAGTGGGATCTGATCGCCATCGGACGGTTCGCCCAACTCCCGATCGAGAATTTGGAAAGTAACGAGCGCCATCGGCTGGACGACGTCATCGCCATGATCCACCGCGTGGAACACCTCAACGGCAGCCGCTGGGAGGTGGAGCTTTCAGTGGCCCGCGACTTACCGATCCCGGAGCCGGAAGAGATTCTCTACCGCGAGAACACATTCGAATTGCTCGATCAGCACGGCCACCTGATGCGTCCCAATGGCCAGAGCCACCTGCCGATCGAAGCGGGCGTGGCCCGCTACAAGCTTACGTTTCGAGGAGAGAGCGAAGCGAGCCGCCCGGCGAAGCTGATCCTCCATTACCCGCGACTCCGTGATCGCCGAAAAATCCGTATCGAATTCAATGATGTACCGCTTCCGATCGCGAAGCCGAAGTGAGCAACAACCGACCGCCGCGTGCTACTGCTCGCCCACCAATGCTTCCAGTTCTGCTTCGTTGATGATCTGCACGTCGAGTTTCCGGGCTTTGTCGAGTTTACTGCCCGCTTTGTCTCCGGCCACCAGATAATCGGTGTTTTTCGACACGCTGCCGGCGGCTTTGCCGCCGTGCCGTTCGATCAGTTCATGCAGCTCGTCGCGGCTGCGCTTGGGATGCGTGCCGGTGACCACCAGCGTCTTGCCGGAGAGTGGGCCGTCGCCCGTGACCGTCTGCCGAGCGGCCTCGTCCTGCATCTTCACACCGAGCGACTTGAGATCCTCGATCACGCCCGCCCCGTGCGGTTCGTGCAAGAATTCGTACACGCTGCGGGCGATCGCCTCGCCCACCTCGGGAATCTCCGCAAGCTCCTCGGCCGAGGCTTGTTGCAAGGGTTCAATATCGGAATAGTGGCCGGCCAGTAACAGCGCCACGCTCCGCCCCACGTGGCGGATGGAGAGACCGTTGAGCAGCCGCGCCAGCCCGCGCTGCTTGCTGGCTTCGATCCCCGCGATCAGCTTCTCGGCGGACTTCTTGCCCATCCGGTCCAACTCCACTACTTGCTCGGCAGTGAGCCGATACAGGTCGCCGTAGCTGTTCACGAGTTTGGCTTCGACCAACTGATCAACCAGCTTGTCGCCGAGTCCTTCGATATCCATCGCGTTGCGGCTAGCGAAGTAACGAATGCGTTCCTTCAACTGCGCGGGGCATTCCGGGTTGGGACAGCGGATGTAGACCCCGTTCTCGTCCTTGCGAAGTTTCGTGCCGCAGACCGGGCACTGGGTGGGAAATTTGTACGCGGGCAGTGACTGTTGCCGCTCGTGCTTTTCGACCCGCACGATGTGCGGAATGATCTTGCCCGCCTTCTCGACCACCACGCGATCGCCGACGCGGACGTCCTTGCGCTCGATCTCTTCGGCGTTGTGCAGGCTGGCCCGCGAGACGGTCGTGCCGGCCAGTTGCACCGGCTCCAGCTCGGCAACCGGCGTGATCGTACCGGTCTTACCGACCTGAACGCGAATCTCGTTGAGCGTGGTGACCGCCTCGTACTTCTCGAACTTGTAGGCGATCAGCCAGCGGGGGCTTTTGGAGGTCGTGCCGAGCCGGCCGCGCTGCTCGAACGAGTTGACCTTCAGCACCAGGCCGTCCACTTCGAAATCCAACTCGTGCAGGCGTTCGATCAATTCCTCGCAATGGGCGACCGCCGCCGCGAAGTCGGGCAAGGTCTCGACCATCGGCGTGGGACTGAAGCCGTACTCGGCGATTTCCGACAAGAACGCTTGATGCGTTTGCGACTTGAGACCCTCGCTGGCCCCGACTCCATGGATGAACATCCGCAAGTTGCCCTTAGCCGCCTCGCGGGGGTCGAGCCGACGAATCATGCCGGCGGTTACGTTGCGGGTGTTGGCATACGCCTCTTCGCCCGCCTCCTTCCGCAGTTGGTTGAGCCGCACCAGGTCGCTGTTGGTCATGTAGACCTCGCCGCGGACCTCCAACAGCGGCGGCGCCCCTGCGGGCAGTCGCAACGGCAGGTCGCGAACCGTGCGAAGATTGTGCGTGACGTCGTCCCCTCGCTGGCCGTCCCCCCGGGTGAGACCGCGCTGCAACATGCCGTCGACATAGGTCACCGAGGCCGCCACGCCGTCGATCTTCAATTCCACCACCCATTCGATCGGCTCGTCGACGAGCAGTTTTTCGATCCGTTCGCCGTACTTGCGTAACTCTTCGAGACTGTAGGTGTTGTCGATCGAGAGCATCGGCACGCGATGCTCGTGAGTTTCCAATTCGGCGACCGGCTCGCCGCCCACCCGTAGCGTCGGGCTGTCGGGGGTAATCCACTCAGGGTGTTCCGCTTCGAGCTTTTGCAGTCTTTGCAGCAGACGATCGAACTCCAGATCGCTGATCTCCGGCTGCGCCTCCTGATAGTAGAGCCGATTGTGCCGGTTGATTTCGTCCCGAAGTTGCTTGATTTCTTCTTGGACCGCGCTCATGAACTCAGTCCGTCTCCATCTGCTCGGCACATTCCGGAGCGAGCCTGACCGGCGTGCCTTCGGGGATGTGCGGTACCATGCAGAGAAACTTCAGCGGTGCGTCGCTGGTGTTGAGGAATTGGTGAACCTCGTCCGGCCGCACATAGAGGAAATCGCCGGCGGCGATCGGATGTTCGGCGTCCCCTTCCATGGCCAGCCCGGCGCCTTCGAGAATGTAGATCTCATGTTCGTAGGGATGGCTATGCTTGGGCGTGTGCCCTCCCGGCTCGACAATGAATTGCCGCATGGCAAAGTTCGGCGCGCCGTCGGGCTGGCCGACCAGCCAGCGGACCTGACAGCCGGTTGCGCCAGGCATGTCGACCTGGTTGGCCGCCACTTGCTCAGTTCGCTCGACCTTCATTCGATTCCCTTTTGTGTTGGCTTGCGGTTTTGGCGGTTGGCCTTGCGAGTCGATCCCAGTAGCTGTCCGTCGCCATGGCGACGACGCTGAACAGACCGATGAATCCGACTTGGGCCAGCATCAGCATTATGCCGTTGTCGTCGATCCATCGCATCAGGCCGTCGTCTTCGAGAGCGCCGCCCGCCATTTCGACCGCTCGATATGACATCACGCCGTAGGTGCAAGCCGTGACCAGAAAGGCCAGGCCCGCCAGCACCAGCAAGACGTAGAACGGATTGACAGGTTTCTTTCGTTTGGACACCGCCAACCCTCGTTTAACCCTAGCCGCAGGCGCAGGCGGCGTCGGCAAGATGAAATGGAAGACTCCAAGCGCAAGTTACACCACTCGCTCCGACGTTGGATCGGTTGATGTAGCTTGCAGACCCATGGCGACGGTACGTTTGTCCCGAGGCCGCCTGCGTCTGCGGCGACGGGTTTAACTCCCACTATATCAAATATCCCGGCACTCTGGCGACCGCCCTGAAACGTACTTTAGAAACTCGGCAAAGTCGGCGGCCCGCTGGGCGTAATCGGCGTATTGATCGAGACTGCTGCATGCCGGCGAGAGTAGCAGGCAATCGCCCGGACGGGAAACCTCCCACTGCAAGTCGGCCGCGTCGCGCAGCGTCGCGAAGCAGCGGGCCGGGAAATCCGCACGTTCGGCCAGAATCGCCGCCCGGATTGCTTCGCCCGTCTGACCAGAGCAAGCGGCCGAAGCGGCATGACGCACGATCATCCGAGCCAACCGCCGCCAATCGGCGCCCTTGTCGGCGCCGCCGACGAGCAGGCGAATGGGGCCATCCAGTGATTGCAAGGCGGCAATCGTCGCTTCGGGCGTGGTGGCTTGCGAGTCGTTGATGAACCGCCGCCCGTCAACTGAGCCGATCGGCTCCAGGCGGTGCGGCAATCCAGCGAACGCC
>JBGTJT010000269.1:0-22943 GCA_041744995.1 Pirellulales bacterium
GCTTCCAGCCGCAGCGATATTCTCTTGTTGCGGCTGGAAGCCCCAACCACATTTCGCCGGGGCTGGAAGCCCCGGCCACGCGGAGCGCCCCATGTCGATCACCACCAAACCAGCCACGCTCGCCGAACTACGGGCCAGCGGCTGGCAGAGCAAATCGGTCAAGCAAGAGATCTACGACAACTTCATCACGGCCCTGGCCGCCGGGGAGGAGTTGTTTCCTGGCATTGTTGGTTACGGCGACACCGTCATCCCGGAGATCAATCTGGCCCTGATTGCCCAGCACGACATGCTGTTTCTCGGCGAGAAGGGACAGGCCAAGAGCCGGTTGATGCGGCTGCTGGTGCGGTTTCTCGACGACGAAGTGCCGTACCTCGACCTGCCCGACGCGCCGGTGCATGACGATCCGTATCACCCGATCAGCTCCGCCGGCAAGGATGCCGTGACCAACATGCCGGCCGACGAAATTCCTATTGCCTGGTGGCCCCGCGCGGAGCGGTATGCCGAGCGACTCGCCCCCGGCACCAAGTTCGCCGACATCATCGGCGAGATCGACCCCGCCAAGCTGGCCGGCGGCACCAGTATGTCGGCCGAGAGCGCGCTGCACTTCGGCCTGATCCCGCGGATGCACCGCGGCATCTTCGCCATCAACGAACTGCCGGAACTGGACGAACTGGTGCAGGTCGGCCTGTTCAACATTCTGGAAGAGCGCGACGTGCAGATCCGCGGGTATCCGATCCGCTTCGACCTGGACGTCATGATCCTGTTCTCGGCCAATCCAGCCACCTACAACCGCAGCGGCAAGGTGATCCCGCAGTTGAAGGACCGCATCGGCTCGATGATCCAAACCCACTATCCCCGCGACCGGGCGTTGGGCATTCAGATCATGGAGCAGGAGTCGGGCATTGAACTCGACGGCGACTTTCCGGTGGTGGTTCCCTACTTCATGCGGGAGATCATCGAGCAGGTGACAGTCGCCGCGCGGCGAAGCAAGTACGTCGATCACGCCTCGGGCGTGAGCACGCGGTTCAGCATCGCCAACTTCCGCACCATGATCGCCAGCGCCCGGCAGCGGGGCGCGATCCTGGGCGAAAAGCCAGCCGTGCCGCGAATCAGCGACCTGGGGCACTTGTACTCTTCGAGCCTGGGCAAGCTGGAACTCGACATGATGGGCAGCCACCAGATGAGCGAGCGGCAGGTGCTCGACGCGATTGTCGCCGAAGCGATCCGCACCGTGTTCGAGGAATATATCGAACGCCACGGGCTGGCCGAGATCGCCGAGATCTTCAGCCAAGGTGTGAAGATCGAAGTTGGCGACCTGCTGCCTAGCAGCCACTACGCCGAGCGGCTGGGCCGCGTGCCGCCGATCTGGGACAAGGCCTTCGAGGTCAACGCCGCCGACAACGAAGCCATGCGGGCAAGCTGCGTGGAATTCGTCCTGGCCGGGCTGTACGCGACCGATCAGATCTCCCGGGCGCAGCATCACGGGCGGATTGTTTATGAGTTGTAAGGTGAACGAGATTGTGCGAGATTCTGAAATGACTAGAATGCTAGAATTGCTGTCGCCGGGGAAGCAGAAAATGAACCACGGAGGCACGGAGGGCACCGAGCAAGAAATTCGAGATCAAAAACACTGAACGAAATATCAATGACCGAATGACCAAAGTATTACTTCCGCGAGCGTTTCGAGCATTCTGATTTTCGTCATTTGAATTTGTTTAGGATTTCGATATTCGCGCTTAGGATTTGAAAACCTCTCCGTGCCCTCTGTGCCTCCGTGGTTCTTAACACTGGGAGCCGCGAAATGGATTTCGTCGCAATTGATTTCGAGACAGCCAACGAGCAGCGGGCCAGTGCCTGCGCGGTCGGCGTGTGCATCTACGAGGCGGGCCGGCCGCCGCATTGCTACAGTACGTTGATCCGCCCGCGGGAGAACCGCTTTAGCGGCATCAACGTGCAGATCCACGGCATCACGGCGGCGGATGTGCGCCAGGCGCCGGAGTTTCCCGACGTATGGCGCGAGCTGCTGCCGCTGTTGGCCGGCCGCGTGGTGCTGGCCCACAACGCCAGCTTCGACATGAGCGTGATCCGCCACTCGCTCGATCTGTACGGCCTGCGGTACCCGGCGCTGGCCTACAACTGCACGGTGCAGATCGCCCGCGGCGCGTGGTGCGATCTGCCGCAATACCGGTTGTCGGACGTAGCCAGCCATCTGGGGATCGCCTTCAAGCACCACGACGCGCTGGAAGACGCCAACTGCTGCGCCCAAATAGCCAGCCGCGCCTGCCAGACCCAAGGCTGCCAAACGATCGACGAACTGGCGGAGCGGCTACAATTGCAGCACGGAAAAATCTTCGACACCGGCGGGTATGCAGCGCCGCGGAAGGTGCGAGGACGACGGAAGGTAAGTAGGATGGGACCATTGTCCCGTCCGTGAAGAAGAGCTTGCTGTACGGTCGGGACAATGGTTTCTTCCTATGTGAATTGGGCAGAGTGCAATGCAATTCATGAACACGTCGCCGGTGGTTTCAATTGTGCTCGTGAGCATGCTTTGCGCGGTTCATGCACTTCGCAGTTCAAGCCTCGTCTGCGCTCAAGACCGTATTCAAATTGCAGGCCAGGCTGCCGAGCTTATCTCTGACCATCGGGTCGTCGTTCATTCCAGCAAGAGAGAGGGAGAGGGGCCATACACAGCGCTGATCCGTGAGCTACCGCTCCGAGTCGACGCGGACGAATTTAATGCAGCATTTGTCGATTTCGAGGATCAAACCGGCAGGCGATCATTGTCCATACACTTCAACAGGCGTTTGTTCCTTGACGGCAAGGATGAAACGATCCGCCTCGTACCGCCGCGACTGGAAACACAAGTAAGCATAAGCCCTGGCGGCGAACTTGTGATCGTTCACTGGGCCTGGATATCCGACGAAGTAACCTACGCTACGATGCCGCAGTGGAATCGCAAAGCAGAGAAGGTTCAGGCCGCCGATAAGCCCACGGTGGAAGTCCGGGTGAAAGGGGAGTCGTCGCCCGTGGTGTCAACTGCTATGGAGAGCAACTGCCTAGGCTATGGCTGGCGCAAACCGATTTCGCTGCCGGAAAGACTGGGCAAGGGTACGGAATTGTTGATCACGGTCACTCACAAGACGGGCGATCTTTTTGGTGAACCATCGATCACGACCAGCTATCTAATCCAGTGATGGGGGTGCTGAGATTGACGAGATTGAGGCTTCGATTGTTCGTTCCCGCGAAAGTCGAACATTCGAGTAGGCTATGGACCCGACGCTGTTGGATACAGACATTCTGTCGGAAGTCCTCAGGCGGCGAAATACGACGGTAGTGACCAAGGCGACAGAGAAGCTGTGTAAATGCGCTAATTCAAGTGGCGTCGCGATCTCCAATGCAGGGCGATCAGCAAGCCCCAACTCAGCGGCGCGAGAGCCACGCCGAACGGGCCAAACAAATTCAGGTACGTGGTCGTCGCAACGTGTCCCTCAATCGAGTAAAAGTTCAGCAGATAGATGATCACGCCGCAGTACGACATGGTGAAATAGAAGAGCACCAGCTTGAACCGGAGAGATTCAGGGCCTTCTGTTTCGAGAAATAGCAGGCAGATTGCAAACAAAAACAACCCGCAAGTTAGATTGATCAACCACCTTGTCGGCCGGCTGAAGAACTTGCCGGTTCGGCCGACAATGGAGGCTGATTCCAACCTTCTGTATAGGGTCGGGTAAGTGTACCAGCCATAGAGCAAGAGGATGATGCCGGCGATTCCCATACCCCAGACGGGAATCAGTGCTATCAGCGACCAAGTATCAAGCCCTTGGCCAAGCCGGTGGCGAAAGAATATTTCGTTGGTCCCCCGTCCGATCGCAAGTAACACGATGCACCACAACAGCAATTGTTTCCCCACGTCAATGCATTTGGGGATCCCGGCTGGCAGATCAATAATCAGCGCGTCCATGCTGTCATGGTAGTTCTCGTCGCCGACAAGTTGGGAGAACAGCAGGCACGCTCGGATGTCGTCGCGTGACAAGCCGGCGTACTCGGCGACCAACTCGTCCAAGGTTGCGCCGCCGGCCACGCGGTTCAAGATATACTCTACCGTCAGGCGCGTACCGCGGATGACCGGCTTGCCGGCCATTACGCTACGGTCGATCACAATTCGGCACAAGAGTTCGTTATCCGCCATCCGAGCAACTCGCGTTGCAGCCATTCCTGTTGCTAAACCATGGACCGTCAGTACCGACTAACCATTTTCATCTTCTTGCTGTTGAAAGCCAATTTTTCGCTTTGGCTTATCGGGTTTGCTCAGCATTTGATGTAAGACTTGCGTCACTGCCTTGATTTGCTCGTCATGGAACTGCACAGTTTCTGCAAGCTTTGTCAGTTGTTCGACCAGTTCGCCGGGCGTAGCCATCAAACGGCGCAGGCGGACGAAAGCCCGCATTATCTCGATATTGACCTTCACGGCGGTTGGAGATCGCAACACGCTAGACAGCATCGCTACGCCCTGTTCGGTGAAAACCCAAGGAAGTTTTCGCCTTCCACCGTGTCTCGCTTTTGATATCGCATTTTGCGATATCAAGTCCGTAACCTCTTGCTGCGTAAGCTGAAACGCAAAGTCCCGGGGGAACCGATCTTTGTTCCGAGCGACTTGTTCGTTCACGCGAGACGTAGGCACGCCGTAGAGCTTCGCCAAGTCTGAATCGAGCATAACGCGCTGACCGCGCATCACGTGGATCGCCTGTTCTATTTCCAACGGCGCCAGTGATTTCTGTGTCGGCTTCTTCTTTGACACCGTAAATTTCCCACTATCACGTCCGATGTTCGCGGTTCGCCACGAAAAAACTACCGGCCCGCTTCCTCCTTTGCCCGCACCTCTTCGATCGCTGCCGGCAGCTTTTCGTCTGCCAGGCCTCGTTTGCCGCGGCCTTCCTGGTCGATTCGTTTGTCGGTGATTTGTTGGATTGTGTCGATGTCCGCCTTCCAGTATTTCTCCTTGCCTTCGGTCGTCTCCGGCGCTTTCAATGGGCGGATGATTCGCATGCCGACGTCTTGGCTGTAGTCGCTGGCGAACCACCAAGGGCTTTTCGGGACGTTGGGATCGTACTCCTTCCAGCTTTCATCGTCCGACTGCTCGCGGGCCGCGCTCCGCAGGCGATCGGGGTCGGTGTCCCAGCTTCCGCCGCGCAGCACCCGGGGGTACAGTTCCGTCGGCCAGTTGATGAAGTCGGCCGCCTGGACCGTCTTGCCCTCGTGCTGGCCGTACCAGTCTTCCGCGTAGAAGTCGAGCGTCCACTCCTTGACGTTGCCATGCATGTCGTACAGGCCCCAGGGATTGGGCTTCTTCTCGCCGACCTTGTGCGTGGTGTCGTCGGCGTTGTCGTAGTGCCAGCCATAGTCGTCCAACTCGTCGACGTCGTCGCCGAACGAGAAGGCGGTCTTGGTGCCCGCCCGGGCGGCGTATTCCCACTCCGCTTCGCTCGGCAGCCGGTAGAACTGGCCGGTTAGTTTGCTGAGCCACTTGGTGTACTGCTTGGCGGCGTACTGGGTCATGGTGATGGCCGGCTGGCGGGGATCCTCTCCCTGGCCGAAGGTGAAGCTGGCGTCGTACAGGTTCGACGGCGAAGTGATTACGTCGCTCTTGTTGTCGTCCGTGATGGCGCGCATCTCGTGCTTTTCGAACAGAGCAAACGCGTCGGTCAATTGCATGAACGGCTTGTACTCGCTCCAGGTGACTTCGTACTTGCTCATCCAGAACGGTTCGACTTCGATGGTCACCTGCGGGCCTTCGTCGTCGCCGCGGTCGGCTTCATCCTCGGGGCTGCCGATGGTGAACGTGCCGCCGGGGATCGGCACCATCTCGTAGGTGGCCTTGGTACCGGGAATCGTCGCGGTGTAGGGAACCATGTAGCCGCCGTCGATCGCGACGAAACGCCCCTCGGCCGGCTTCTCTTGGACAATGCCGGGCGTATCGTCCGCCGCAGCCGCGCCGCGGCTAAACGACACGAACAGGACCGCGGCGGCGCAGATTAAGAGACTTGTGTTGCGAAGCATTGTATCTTGTTCCTCAGGGATTTGCCGGTTGCGCTGTTTCACTGGCGACTCTTCCATGCATGTCGGACGCACCGCCAGTATACCCTGCCGGCGGCGGTATTTCGAGCGTTGACCCTCGGCCCGACGGCCGGCAGGCCGGCAGGGCAACACGCCGGCACGGTTCGTGGCCGACAGGAATCGCCCCCTACGTCCGCGAGCACCCTACTTCCGCGAGGTTTGGCTTGCCAAGTCATCACTGTTATACTAAGGGATCGCAACATAGTGCTCCCCCACGATTCATTTCCTACCCGCCTGCTGTTCCTTCCCTGCTGGAGTTCCCTCGCATGCGTACTCTTTCTATCCTATTGCTGGCAATCGTGCTTCCACTCGTCGCGGCGCGCGGCTTGGCGGCCGAGCCGTCGGCGAACCTGGCGGCGGGCAAGCCGACGTCGGCGTCCAGCGAGGAGAGCGGCAAGGGGAACCTGGCCAAGCATGCCGTCGACGGCAATCTGACCACTCGCTGGTGCGCCAACGGCGGCCATCCCGGCGAATGGTGGCAGGTCGATCTCGGCGAATCGAAGCCCATTCGCGCGGTGCGCATTCATTGGGAATTTCGCGACGGCATTTACCAGCATCGCTTGCTCGCCTCCGCCGATGGCGCCGACTGGAAGACCGTCGTCGACGCCGCGGGCGCGGACAAAACAAACGGCGTCTCGACACACGAATTTGAACCGACCGACGCTCGTTATCTGCGGGTGGAGTTCCTCGGCAACAACCGGAACAAGTGGGCCAGCATCTGGGAGTTCGAGGTCTACGACGGCAAGCTGCCGGAGGTCGACGCAGCGCTGGCCACCAAGGCCGACGGCTCCGCACTGCTCAAGCACGTCCAAGCGCCGGAGGGCTTCGACGTCTCGATCTTCGGCGCTCCGCCGGAAGTGAACTACCCGGTCTGCATCCACGTCACGGCCGAGGGCGTGCTGTTCGTGGGCGTCGACGAGAACGGCTCGCTCGGCAAGCAGGACGGCTTCGGCAAGGTGCTGCGGTGCGTCGACACCACAGGCGACGGACAGGCCGACGACGTCAAGGAGTTCGCCCGCATGAGGCATCCGCGGGGGCTGCACTTCGACAACGACAACCTGTGGGTGCTGCATCCTCCCTTCCTGACCCTCTACCGCGACACCGACGGCGACGGCGTGAGCGACGAGTCGCACACGCTGCTCTCCGGCATCAGCACCGAGAAACACGTCGCCGGCCGCGGCGCTGATCATACGACCAACGGCATTCGCGTCGGCATCGACGGCTGGATCTACATCGCCGTGGGAGACTTCGGCTACCTCAAGGCAACCGATGTCGACGGCGGGGAGCATCAACTGCTGGGCGGCGGCGTGGTTCGCGTACGGCCCGACGGTCGCGAGATGGAAGTGTACGCCCGCGGACTGCGCAACATCTGCGATGTGGCGATCGACCCGCTGCTGAATGTCTTCGCCCGCGACAATACCAACGACGGCGACGGCTGGAACACCCGGCTGTCGTACATTCCGCAGACGGCGAACATGGGCTATCCTTCGCTTTACAAGCGGTTCGCCGAGGAGATCGTCCAACCGCTCGGGGACTACGGCGGCGGCAGCGGCACCGGGGCGCTCTATCTGTCGGAACCGACCTTGCCGGAACCATATCAAGACGCCTTGCTCACCGCCGACTGGGGCCGCAACGTGGTCTACCACCAACCGCTGAGCGACAAGGGGGCGAGCTTTGAGGCGGGCAACGACACGTTCGTCACCATCCCGCGGCCGACCGACATGGACGTCGACGCCAACGGACGCCTTTATATTTCCAGTTGGAAGGACGGCGGCTTCAAGTACCAGGGAGACAACGTCGGCTTCGTGGCGATGCTCGCGCCAAAGGATTTTTCCCCCACGCCGATTCCGGACGTGACCCAGCGCCGCGATTCCGAGCTGCTCAAGCAGCTTGCCGGCCGCAGCGCGGTCATGCGGCAGGCGGCCCAACGGGAGATCGTCCGCCGCACGCTTGCCGAAGACAACCCGGCCGACTTCACCGCTGGTCTACGCCAGATCGCTTTCGGCAACGGCAGCCTGCCGGCTCGCGTAGCGGCGATCTTCACACTCAAGGAGGCCCGCGGCGCGGCGGCCAATCTTACTCTGGCTGAGTTGTGCCAGGATGCCAGCATCCGACAATGGGCGTTGCGGGCGTTGACCGATCGCAAGACGCAACTCGACAACGTGCCGGCCGAACCGATTCTAGCGGCGCTGACCGACGACGACCCACGGGTGCGCGCCCAGGCGGCGGTCAGTCTGGGCCGGCTGGGACGCGTCGAACATGCCGATCGACTGCTTCCGCTCACCGTGGATGACGATCCGATCGTGGTCCACGCGGCAGTCAAGGCGCTGGTCGCGCTGGACGCCTCGGCGGCGTGCCTGGCGGCGATTGGCGAGGAAGATTCACCATTGGCCCGCGGCGGACTCCGCGCATTGCGGGAGATGCATTCCGAGGAAACAGTCGACGGATTGATCCGCAAGCTCGGCACGGTCAAATCGCCCGAGCTGCATCGTGAACTGTTCAGCACGTTGGCTCGGCTGTACTACGAGGAGGGCGAGTGGCCTGGGGACTGGTGGGGCACGCGGCCCGACACGCGGGGGCCGTATTATCGTCGCGGCACATGGAGTCAGACGGAGCGGATCGAACAGACGCTCGTCAACGCCCTCGCCACGGCCGACGCTGCGACCGCCCAGCACATTCAGGAGCAACTCGCCAAGCACCTGATCGAGTCGAAGCGATTGTCCGGCGCCGTCGAGACGGCCGGTAGCGAGCGGAGCGAAATGATCGACGTCGCCAAACTGCTCAAGTCGCAACAGGTCGCGCCCGGCGCAATCGGCACGCTCGCCGTCGACGAGGCGATCAAGCAGACGCTGGCCGCACAAGGCGACGCGGCGCTCGGCGAACAGTTGTTCGCAAGGCAAGCCTGCCTGCAATGCCATTCGATCTCGCTCGGCGCGCCGCCGATCGGACCGCAATTGCGCGACATCAGCAAACGCTACAGCCGACTGGAGTTGCTGCAATCGATCCTGCAGCCGAGTGCCAAGATCGCGCAAGGTTTCGACACCACGGCGATCATCCTGCTCGACGGCAAGCAGCACATCGGCGTAGTGACCGTCGAAGGGGCCGAGGAACTCACCCTGCTCGACCAGACCGGCCAAACCGTGACGATCGCTAAGGACGTGATCGACGAGCGGTTGAAGATGGAGACCTCGGCAATGCCCGAGGGTCTTGTCAATTCGCTGACTCCCGAGCAACTCGCCGGGCTGCTGGATTATCTGGAGACGCTCAAAAGCGAGTGAGTTAATTCGGCCGCTCCGTAAAAGTCCCTTCCTCGGGGCTGCTGGCCGTGGCGTAGAGCCTCTTGGGAATGCGGCCACTTTGGTAGGCCAGCCGGCCGGCTTCGATGGCGTGCCGCATGGCGACCGCCATCCCGAGCGGGTCTTGGGCGTGGGCGATGCCCGTGTTGAGCAGCACGCCGTCAACGCCCAGCTCCATGGCGATCGTCACGTCGCTGGCCGTGCCGACGCCGGCGTCGACAATGACCGGATAGTCCGGATCGCCCTCCTTAAGGTACTCCAGGCAGATTCGCAGATTATTGGCATTGAGGATGCCCTGGCCGCTGCCGATCGGACTGCCGGCCGGCATCACGCTGGCCGCGCCGGCCTGCTTCAGTCGCCGGGCGATGACGGGATCGTCGCTGCTGTAGACCAGCACCGAAAAACCGTCGGCCACCAGCCGCTCTGTGGCTTCCAATGTGGCCACCGGATCGGGCAACAGCGTCTTGGTATCGCTGAGGCACTCCAGCTTGACCCAATCTGCGCCGGGATTCTCCACACCTTCGAGAATCTCACGTCCCAGCCGCGCCACCCGCACTGCGTCGTCCGCCGAGAAGCAGCCGGCCGTGTTCGGCAGCAGCGTATAGCGCTGCGTATCCAAAAAATCGAGGATGTTGCGGCCTTGCGCGTCGATCAGCCGCTCGCGACGGATCGCCACGGTGATGCAATCGGTGCCGGACAGTTCCAGTGCCTGCCGCATAACTTCGTAGTCGGGATACTTGCCGGTGCCGACGATCAGCCGGCTTTGCAGCGTATGGGCGCCAATTCGCAACGGCTCGCCCGCGGCGAACCGCTCGGCGAACGACTCGGCGCCGGCATCAATTTCGCTAGACACGTGACTTATCCTCCTCCGACCAGCGTGACGACCTCCAACCGGTCGCCGTCTTGCAATCGATGTTCCGCGTGACGGCCGCGGGGGACCAACTCCAAATTGACCTCCACGGCGACTTGCCGTGGCGAAAGCTGCAAACTTTGCAGCAGTTCGGCGATGGTCGCGCCGGCAGGCAGATCGCGCGGTTGTCCGTTGACAGTGACTTGCATGCGGAACATTGTAGCAGGAAACAATGCCGCCACGAAGCGCGGGCGAGCAGGACAACTTGCGGTCTGGGGCAGCAAAACGATAGGGGTGAGTCGACGTAGAGGAGCGCCCAAAGTTCCGTAGCGGAACTCGCGAAGAGTTCCGCGAACCCTATTCCGGCGCGGTTAACAAGGCAACGCCAAACGCCACGCTCGGAATTCTAGGCGAATTCCGCTACCCTAGGACGAATCCCGCTATGCTCAAAGCTGTGACAAAGCACTAGTCGCGGCGCAACTTCTCGCTACGGAACTCGACGCCGTCCAGCGGCACCAGGGCCGTTTTGGTCTGCGCGCCCAAGGCTTGCCGGCCCGGCACCCACGGCACTCCATACGCGATCATCTTGCCGGAGTTCACTTCGCACACGTACACCACCGCGTCGCCGATTTGCGTCGCCGCGGCGCCTCGTTTCAGATCGGCCCGGCCGGTGACGATCAAATAGCGGGGGTTCTTTACATCCGTGGAGGCCATGTGCTGCAAGATGTTGATCTGGTAGAAGGCCGTAAACTTGTGCGTTTGCGGATTGAGAACCGCCGCCTTCAGGTCGCCGGTGATGAAATCGAGAAAGTAGACCGCCTCGACCGTTTCGTCGAGCAGCCCGGTCGCCAGCGCGAAGTTGTCTTGCCCGTGCGTGGCCACCGCGTGCAACGGCTTGTGCGGCAGCCAGCCGGCGACGCCGGCGCCGATCGCCACGCCGATCACCAAAAACAACGCCCGTTGAACATTCACGGATTGATGCATCGTTCGAGTCTCCAACCAGTAGACGAGTAAACCCTTCCGCGGCGGGCGGATGCCGGCCTCGCGATCCGGCAGGCGGACCGCCACTAAACTCCATGGTAAGGGTTTCTCGCGACAAATGCCAGATCAACGCCCTTTTTTGTCTCCGGGCACGTTGAGTTTCGCTCGCCGGAGCATCAAAATAGCGGGTTCAACCAATTCTCACCGGCGTCGAGTCGCCGCGGCTTTCCTACACTCACACGAGGGCAACCAGCATGTCAACTAACGGATCGCTCAACCGGAAACTTCGCATGGCCTTGGTCGGCGGCGGCCGAGGCTCCTTCATCGGCCGAGTGCATTGCACCGCCGCAGTAATGGACAACCGGGCCGAACTGGTCGCCGGCGCTCTCTCCTCCGACCCCCAGCGAGCCAAGGAATCGGCCCCCGACTACGCCATCGCTGAGGATCGGGCCTACACCTCGATCGAGGAGTTGGTTGAGCGGGAAAGCAAGCTGCCCGAGGACGCGCGGATCGACTTCGTCTCCGTCGCCACGCCGAACCACACGCACTTTCACATCGCCAAGACCGCGCTGGCCGCCGGCTTCAACGTGGTGTGCGACAAGCCGGTCACGTTCAACCTGGACGAAGCGCACGAGCTATGCAAGCTTGTCGAAGCCAGCGACGCCGTGTTCGCGCTCACCCACAACTACACCGGCTACCCGCTGGTGCGGCAAGCCCGGGCGATGATCGCCGCCGGCGAGTTCGGCGAGATCAACGCCATCCGCGCCCACTACATGCAAGGCTGGCTCCGCACCCGATTGGAACTGGAAGACCAGAAGCAGGCAAGCTGGCGGACCGATCCCGCCAAGAGCGGCGCCGCCGGCTGCTTCGGCGACATCGCCACCCACGCCTACAACCTGGGCCGCTATATGACCGGCATGCTGCCGGAGAAGATCAGTTGCAATCTGAAGACGTTTGAAGAAGGCCGCGCGCTCGACGACTACGGCCACGCCGTGATCCGTTACGAGAACGGCTGCCTGGGGAGCGTGACCGCCTCGCAAATCAGCCACGGCCGCGAGAACGATCTGTCGATCGAAATCGACGGCACCAAGGCCTCGCTGCAATGGCGGCAAGAGGAGCCGAACAGCATGATCGTCCGCCGCAACGGCCAACCGCACGCCATCTACACCCGCGATCCCAACGCGCCGCACACCAACGAAGCCGGCGCCGCCGCCTGCCGCCTGCCGAGCGGCCATCCCGAAGCGTATCTGGAAGCATTCGCCAACGTCTACCGGGCGGCGTTCGACGCCATGGTCGAACGGAGCGAAGGCAAGCAGGTCGAGCGGGTAAATACCATCTATCCCAACATCTACGACGGGGTGGAGGGGATGATGTTCATCGAACAGAGCGTCGCCAGCAGCGTCCAGGACGCGGCCTGGTTGCCGTTGCAGTACGAGAAGGCGCGGCGTTAATCGTGGCGGACGCTGCCAGCGTCCGCAGCGCAGCATGGCCGCCCTCGGCCGTGCGAGCGACGCAAAACGATTTGCTCAGGGACGGGGCGACCGGCAGCAACCGTGCGGACAATCGCTGGAAACTCGGGGCATGCCCCCGCGCCGACCCACTCGCTTGCGCTTCGAGCTTGTATTGCGGACGCTAGCAGCGTCCGCCACGAGTTAGGCGAGCACATCGTCTGCTACCGCTTGCGCCAGCCCGGCCCCCAGATGGCGAAGGCCAGCGCGAATCCGACGGCCATACCGGTGAAGAACAGAACGACGCCGAGCGGAAACTCGGTCTCGGTGACGTGGGCTAGTAGGTCCATACTGGGTGCTCCTGTGCATGCTGAGGCGGGTTCTGGTCAATCAACCGTCCCTTCATCTTTACTATCAAAGCGTGCGGACAGAAAGATGGGAGACGGCAAAATGTTTACGGCCGCACAAAAAAGCTGCGCCATGAGGGGAATTTTCACTCGTTCAAATGGCTCCTACTAGCAGTCGCCCATTCTTTGTTCGGCACACGGGCACGCCGCTGGCGGCGATCTTGGTACGCCCCTTCTCCCTCTTCACGCAGGAGACCCGTGATGATGCGCCCCATGCTTTCGCTGCTAGCAGCCGGATTGTTGATAGGACTCAGTGGATGTGACGCGAGGGAAGCCGCTCGAAACAATCTAGGCGCCGACAGCGCGCCGGACACAGGGGCCGCTTCGTTGCCTATTTCGGAGTCGACATCGCCACCACGGATGGGATTGTCCGGTGAGTTGGTGCCGCTGGACCCCAAAGGCCGCGGCCCTGGCGAAGGGGGCGACCAGTACGACCGCATCGTCGAGAACCCCTTCTTCCGGGCGCTCGACGAGCCGCTCTCCACCTTCTCAATCGATGTCGATACGGCCAGCTACTCCAAGGTCCGCATGTTTCTCAACGAAGCAAACCGACTTCCACCAGCCGACGCCGTGCGGATCGAGGAGATGATCAACTATTTCACCTACGACTACGATCCGCCCGCGGACGAACATCCCTTCGCCGCGCACGTCGAAGTGGCTCAGTGCCCCTGGCGAAATCAGCACAAAATCGTCCGCGTGGGAATCAAGGGCAAGGAAATGGATCAGGCCGAGCGGCCCAGCAGCAATCTGGTGTTTTTGCTCGATGTCTCCGGCTCGATGAATCAACCCAACAAGCTGCCGCTGCTGCAAAAGGGCATGAAGATGCTGGTCGATCAGTTGGGCGAGAACGACCAGGTGGCGATCGTCGTCTATGCCGGCGCCTCCGGACTGGTGCTCGATTCGACCAGTTGCGACAACAAGCAGGAGATTCTCGACGCCCTGGCGCGTCTCCGCGCCGGCGGCTCGACCAACGGCGGCGAGGGCATTCGCCTGGCCTATCAGGTGGCGCTGGCAAATTTTATCCCTGGCGGTACCAATCGCGTGCTGCTCTGTACCGACGGCGACTTCAACGTCGGCACGACCAGCAGCGGCGACCTGGTGCGAATGGCCGAAGAGAACGCCAAGAGCAACATCTTCCTCTCAGTGCTGGCGTTCGGCATGGGCAACCACAACGACTCGATGCTCGAGCAGATTTCCAACAAGGGCAACGGCAACTATGCCTTCATCGACACCGAGCAGGAAGCCAAAAAGGTATTGGTCGAACAGATGAGCGGCACGCTGGTGACGATCGCAAAGGACGTGAAGATCCAGGTCGAGTTCAACCCGGCGGCCGTGCAGGCCTACCGGCTGATCGGCTACGAGAACCGCATTCTCGAGCATCAGGACTTCAACGACGACACCAAGGACGCCGGCGAGATCGGCGCAGGGCATACGGTCACCGCGCTCTACGAGATCATCCCGGTCGGCATCGAGTCGGACGAGGTCTTGCCTGACGTCGATCCGTTGAAATACCAGCGAACCGCAGCACTCGATCCGGAAGCGGCCGGCGACGAATTGCTGACGCTCAAACTCCGCTACAAGCAGCCGGACGGCGACGAGAGCACGCTGATGACGATTCCCGTGGCCAACGGCGACCAATCGATCGGCGCAGCCTCGCCCGACTTCAAACAAGCCGCGGCGGTGGCCATGTTCGGCATGTTGCTGCGCGATTCGCAGTACAAGGGGAACTCGACGTACGACGCCGTGCTGGAAATCGCCGGAGACGCCGGGCGGGACGGTTCAGATAGCTATCGAGAGGAGTTCTTGGAGATGGTCGAGCGGGCGAAGGTGCTTTCGGATTAAGCTCTAAGCTCCAAATCCTAAATCCTAAACAAATCTCAATGACGAAATGTCCCAATGTCGTCGGGTTGTCACTGCTTGGTGGCAATCGCTCCGAAGATGTGTTTGAGTTCGTTCGCTCCTTGAATCAGTCGGCGTCGCTCGGATTCCGAGTCCACAGAATCTTGAGTATCCAACAGTCGGAGCCAATAGGCAGACTCCTTCGCCTCCTTGCGGCATACGCGAATTCTGTACTTGAAATCCTTTCTGCTAAGAGCTTCGTTTGCTTCAATGTAGTTCGCGCCAACGGAACCGGATGACCTGACCAACTGCTTCACGTCCTCGATATTGCAAATCGTTCGCGGCAAACGCTTCACAAACGCCCGACAGTCTCGTGCGAACGCAAAAGTCCGATCCTCCAAGTCATACCGCGGCGAGCCAGCCGTTTCTGGCATTGGAACTTTTCCTCCTGGAATTTGTTTAGGATTTAGGATTTGGAACTTAGGATTTACGGCGTCAGCACGATCTTCCCCGCCAACTCCACCGCATGATGCACGGTCGCTTGCTCTTGCAGGCGGTGCGCTTCGGCTGCTTCACTCAGCTTCATTACCCGGTCGATTCGCGGCTTGAATTTACCCTCGCTCAGCCAGCGGTTGATCCCCTCGCCGCAGGTCTGCTGTTCCTCGGCCGTGGCCTTGAACATTACGAAGCCGTACAGCCGGCAGCCCTTCACATAGAACGGACCGACCGGAAACTCCGGCCGGGCGTCGCGGCCGGCCATCAGCACGAAGCGGCCCCGTTCGGCCAGCATTTCGGTGGCGGTGATAAAGTCCGGCTCGCGGATGGTCTCCCAGTAGACGTTCACTCCGTCGGGGGCGAACTCCTTAACCCGCGCGGGTACGTCGTCGGTCTTGTAGTTGATCGCCAGGTCGGCGCCCAGGTCGCGGCAGATGGCGAGCTTCTCATCCGTGCCGCCGGTGGTGATGACCCGAGCGCCGATCGCCTTGGCCATCTGCACCACGGTGCTGCCGACGCCGCCCGAGCCGCCGTTGACGAACAGTGTCTCGCCCGCTTGCAGTTGGGCGTCGCGAACCAGGCCAAGATGCGCCGTGATACCGACCAGCGCCCCGGCCGCGGCGTCTTCGTCGCTGACACCGTCGGGCGTAGGATAGAGCCAGCACTCGTCGACCGCCGCGTACTCGGCGAAGGTTCCCTGCCGGCCGAGCAGCCCCTGGTTGGAGCCCCACACCCGATCGCCCGGTTGGAACCGCTTGACGTCCGGCCCGCACTTCTCCACCACGCCAGCCAGATCGCAGCCGATGATGAACGGCAGCGGCAACTCGAAGTAGTTGGCCCCGTTGCGGATGTAGGTATCGACCGGGTTCACGGCCACGGCAGCCACCTTGACTAGCACTTGGCTGCCGGTCGGCTCGGGCGTGGGCAGGTCGCCGTACTGGATGCTCTCCGGCGGTCCGGTCTGTTCGATGTAGGCGGCTTTCATGGGAGTGGCTCCTGGTGGAAGTAGCGATTGCGACAGCGGAGCGACGGCAGCCCTCGCGCACGTGCGATTTAGAAACGAGCGCGCCTCCGCCTGGGCGGCGCGGAAAGTCCGCACCGGGCTGTTTACGCTGGCACCGTTAGTCGGCCGCGGCTATGACGTAAATGCAGCTTTGATCTCGGGCTTCATCAGCACAATCAAGGCCCAGATACCGATCGGCAACCCGATAATGCAGCAAGGCGACACGCACGGCACCATGGCGACAATCGACGCGGCCAGCGCCATGCCATAGTTTTCGAGCCGTTGCATCTTCTGAGACGCATAGAAGATGAACCCGCCCATCAACAGGCCCAGTACGGCGCTGAACATGCCCATTCCGCCCGATACCATGTTCGCGACACCCGCGGCCGGGTCGCCATCGGCCGCCGCACCGGCAGCTCCCAGACCTGCTCCCAATAGATTCATGGCAAGACTAATCAGACACACCACAATTCCAATAATCGCAGTGATCATTAGCCCCATGGCGGGCGATTTCACTCGTTCGGCGGCATCAGGAGCGGGACCTTGCATCGGCATACCTTGACTCATCGCGGAAACTCCTAGGAAAGTAGTTCTGTGGAAACCCAATCGGCGCGGCAGGCGCTCTGAAGCAAAAGAATAGCAAATGCTTATGCTTCTCGCTAGCATTGTTAGTCACAATAGGTTATCAATTAGTCTCAAATGGCCCACTAACTTGGCCGGGCTAGCCCGTTAAGGGGCGCCGCGGCCCGTTTCTGGCTGTTTCTCCCAATTCGCGCCACACACAAGGAGTTGCAAACATGTCTGACGGCTCTCATGTTGATGCCAGCAAAAAAATTCCGGCTGGCATCTGCGGCATTTTGATCGGCGGTCTCGGCGTCCATAAGTTTATTCTTGGCATGACGACGCCCGCCGTCATCATGCTTTGCGTCTCGTTGCTAAGCTGCGGACTACTGGCCCCCATTATGGGGATAATCGGACTGGTGGAAGGGATTATCTATCTCACCAAGAGCGACGAGGATTTTTATCAAACCTACGTTGTCGAAAAGAAAGAGTGGTTCTAACGGAACGCTCGCGGTGGCAGACGCTTCGTATTGTTCCGGGCGCGGCTTTTCGCTAGGTGCGAATTGCCGCGCTCTATCTATTTGCTCGTGCGGTGTTTCCGTGAAAATGCTACGCTTGACCATGAGGACAAGCGAGCGTCTATTCCCGTACAACCAATGACCGCCGACAGCCCCATGCCCACTGCCTCTCCACAACCGACCGTCGCCGATCGCCGGCTGGCCGAGTTGGCCGTGGCCGGGCTGGAGACGCTCGGCTTTGAAGTGGCACCCCACACAGATGGGGGATGGCGCGTCCAGCCGGTACGGCCTGGGGTGCCGTCGCGGTTGGTTGGTTCCCCGCCGCGGTTCAATGGGCAGACCTCCTTTGCATTCATCAGCGGAAGCGAACCACCGGCAGGCGTCGAGCCGCTATCGACCACGTCGCCCCTGTGGCAATGGATGCTAGAGCAGCTTGCCGAGCGGCGGTTGCCGCTGTCGGCCGCCCCGGTAGGCGATCCGCAGGCGGTGCATGAATTCAGCGGCCCGCTGTTGAGCCAGTACCAGGTCGACGGCGGTTCGGTCCACCTGGCCGGCTGCCGCATCGAGGCGTTCCCCTTTGTGCGTCTGCTCCGTTTCGACGAGAGTGGCAATGCGACCGAAGCGCTCGTGCCCGCCGCCGGCGCGGTGAGCGAGCAAAGCGAGTTCACCGCCGCCCTGATTACGCAACTCGATCTGAACCACTGGGAACCGGCCGAACCACCACGGGGCGTAGCGCTGGCTCAGATGAACGCTATTCATCGCGAGGCAAGTGAAGCCCGTCAGGGCCTGACGCCCGACGGCGAACCGATTTCGCTCGAACCCACCGACGGCGACGACGATCCGCCGCTGTTGGTCGCCGAGTGGTGCCATCGGGCGCGAGGCAAGTTCGAGTTCGAGATCGGCGACGCCCGCCTGACGGTCGGGTTCGACGACTGGGCGCGCCATCTCAAGCCGCCGCCAATCACTTGCCCGGTGACCGGCGAACCGACCTACCACCTGGCGATCACCGGCGACGGCCGGCTGATCGCGGCCGAACAGTTGGCCCCCTGCGCCGTCTGCCGGCAACGTCTGCCGCGGACGGAACTATCCGCCAGCAGCGTCAGCGGCCAATTGATCTGCAAGAATCACCTACTGCACTGCCCAATCTCCGGCGAGCCATTGCTGGAAGCGGAATGCGTGGAGTGCCCCAGCACGCGTTTGCCGGTTTCACCGGCGGCGGTCCGCAAGGGACAGTCGACGTTGCTGGAAGAACTGGAACCGGTCGACGCAGGCGAAACCGCGTTGGCCCGGTTGCGGCTCGACCACGCGCTCCTCGAACAGTACCGCCATTGGCGGCTGGCCCGCGGCGCGGACGTCGACCTGTACGTCGGCGGCAAATTGACCGGCCAGGTGCTGATCACCGTACGGCGCGACACGGGCGAGCTACTGGCGGCCGCGCAGAAGTCCAAGTGGTCGTGGAGTTGGAAGCCGGTGGAGCTGGGCTAAGGCACGACTAAGAATAATTTCCGCATTTACTTGGCGTTGTTTTACGTCAAATTCGAGGCCTGTTTGAACAGAAGGCAACGGAGATAACGGAGAAGATATAGTCTCTGTTGACTCTGTACCCTCTGTTGCCAGGATGATGAGTTTGATCATGCACAAATTGTTCACGACAGCCTCCGCTCTTACTTAGGAGGTTATCGGCGCGGCGATTGAAGGTCCCAAGGACGGCGGTCTGCACGCTGCTGGAATCGATTTCCGAGTGTTGTCAGCGCACAGAATCTGAGAGGGGGATTCTCGCTGGAAATACCGTTGGAGCTATTAATCAACCTCAACGAGATCAAATTAACCGACGGCGTGAGTCGACTGAATCTGCCCGGAGCCAATTTAGAGTGAACTGAGTGGAAAGGAGGCAACAGAGAGTCACTTCTCCGTTTCCTCCGTTTCCTTATGTTCAAAACGAATCTAGAGTCGCCTTGGCGCCAAGCAACGCGAATGTCGAAGTTGTTTTTGGGCGATGCCTAAAAAAACGTCCCCTAGGGAACATCCTAGCCACGCTTTCTGCCGGTCGAGGCAAAGCAGGCGCTCGCGATTAGGCCGATGCCGATCGCCGCCACCAGGCCGCCGATGGCAATGTTTCGGGTAAGCTCCCCGCGGCGCTGTTCGATCTGCTCGGCCATCGGCGGCGGCATCTCCTCCAAGGGATAGTCCCGTAGTGACGTCCAGGCGGCGTACAGCCGCGCGGCGGGAAACTCGTGGAAGTTGCGCTGCTCCGGCAGCGGTATATAGCCGGGCGTGGCGGCGGCGACGACGGCATGTTGCGCGGCGACGGCGAAGACCTGTTTAGCCACCGGATCGCGCGGCAGTTCATCGAGTGAGCGGTAATAATGGTAGGCCGTCCAGCAGCCGACAAGTGCTAGCACCGCGCCCAACACGAACAGTCCCCCCAGCAGCGGATTCCAACCGCCCGTGGCGCTCACCGGCGAATCGTCCACCGTTTCCAACCGCTTCAATTCCAGCAGGGTCGGCACTTCCAGCGTGTTGCCCGCGGCGTCTTGGACCATTTGTCCAGCTTGTCGCGCATCGACCAAAATAAATTTTCCGTCGGGCGTCGGTAGTTTGTAGCGCGTGACCAAGGTGCGAACTCCGCTGAAAGTGACTACGAAACAAAGCCAACAAGGGAACCATTCCCCCTGGCCGCTCGCCGATGGAGCCGCGGCGGGCGGATGGAGCAGACCAAGTCGCTGAACGCTAGTCGTTGCTTGGCAAACAGATACGTCGTTCATGCTAACGCGGGACGGCTTGGCCGGCAAGCAATGCGCCGCCACCGGTGGAGAACCGGATGCGAGGCGATCGCCTCGCCGCGGCAGGCCGGCGCCCGCGGGCGGCTGGAGACGGAGAAATATCTTGCTCAAAACGCACGAAAGTTGCAGTCGCGCGAATTTATGACTCTTTTGCCCGTTAACTATGGACTAACCATTCTGTCTGGTTAGAATTGACACGATTGGAACTTATTGCGCCTTGAGCCTAATCCGGTCGTCCGACCGGCCTGCGGCCAGGGGAGCAATGGTGCCAATTGAGCGGGATCAGCGGTGAGAAAGCTGACCCACCTCCGCGATGCCGGGAATGGCCGCGGCGGACGCGAACCAACTCGGAGGGCCTCGGGCAAATGCATGGCCTCCGGACGCATCCGTCGAGCGCGCATTCCACCCTTTACGTATTGTCTTGCAGTGGCTGCGACGCGAGTCGCTTCGCGTTGCCGGACATGCGGACCAACCGTTGCTGCTTCGCGTATGTCCTACAAGGAAGTTTGACTTTATCCCGAGGAGGTCAAGATTCTTGCTTGGCAAGCCCGAGAGGGTGTCGCCGCCGTTCGATTTGGGCGCAACTGAAGTTATTGCAGCCGCGCGCCTGTCATGGTTTGCCGGTTCGTAATCTTTTACCAAATACGAGTTCGTGGCGAACTGAGTTGTCTCAGGTGGTAAAATTACCACGTTGGACGTAATTCATTTCAAGAACTGTAAAGCAACTTAAGAACTGGAATGCCATTGAAGCGCATTGGGTTTGTCGCTCCAGCGATGGGGCATTTTTGAGAAGAAGCGTTTTAGAAACATCGTGATTTAGAAACATCGTGGTTTAGAAACATTGTAGGGACGGGTGAGTGAGAAGCTGCTGTGCGTGCGACTTTGTTAGTCGCCCGCGGAGCGAATTGACGAGGGATCGAGCAACGTACCGGCCAAATAAAGTTCGCGACTGCCGCACCGCCGGCATCCGAAAACAACTGCCGCGCCGACGTAACGGGCTGCTCTCCTCCTCTCACCGGTCTAACGCTGTCGCTGTCCATACACCTGCGTTAGTTGAGGAGTGCCGAATTGTACGACGCATCATTACTTGAAGACCTGGACGCCGATTCCACCAAACTCGGCGACGACGACGACCTGAACGCCAAGGCCGAGGAAGCGGACGAGTTAGACGACGATCTCGATCTCGACGAGTCCGACGACGACGGCAGTGAAGAGTCGTTGCTCGACGATGAATCCGACAGTTGGTCCGACGACCCGGTGCGGATGTATCTGACCCAAATGGGCGAGATTCCGCTGCTGACCCGCGCGGAAGAAATCGCCTTGGCCAAGCGGATCGAAACCACCCGCAGCGAGTTTCGCCGCAAGCTGCTGGAATGCGACTACGTGATCCAGGTGGCCTACAAGGTTCTTAAGCGGGTTAACGACGGCGAGCTGCCGTTCGACCGCACCGTGCAGGTATCGGTCACCGACCGACTGGAAAAGGATCAAATCCTCGGCCGCATTCCGCACAACTTGCGGACGCTCGAACGGCTGCTGCTGGAGAATCGCCGCGATTATCTGACCGCGGTCAATCGCTCGGAGAAGCCGTCGGTCCGCAAGGCGGCCTGGCATTCGCTGGGACGGCGGCGGCGGCGTTGCGTGCGGTTGGTCGAGGAACTCGGCCTGCGGACCCAGCGAATCGAGCCGATGATCAAGACCATCGAGGATTTCTCGCGGCGGCTCGACGAATTGAAGTTGCGGATCGAGGCCCACAAAAAGTCGAAAGGCCCGGCCCACGAACGCGAGCCGTGGCTGGCCGAGTACCGCAGCATCATGCTGGCCACCCAAGAGACGCCCACCAGCTTGCGCAACCGCGTGGCGCACCTCAAGACCGTGTACGCGCATTATCAACACGCCAAACGGGGGCTGTCGGAAGGCAACCTGCGGCTGGTGGTCTCGATCGCCAAGAAGTATCGCAACCGCGGCCTCAGCTTCCTCGATCTGATCCAGGAAGGCAACGCCGGCCTGATGCGGGCGGTCGACAAGTTCGAGTACCGCCGCGGGTTCAAGTTCTGCACCTACGCCACCTGGTGGATTCGCCAGGCGATCACCCGCGCCGTGGCCGACCAGAGCCGCACCATTCGCATTCCGGTCCACATGGTCGAAACCATGTCGCGGGTGCGGAACGTCTCGCGGCAGCTATTGCAGGAACTCGGCCGCGATCCGACAATCGAGGAAACGGCCCGCCGCGCGGGGACCGCGATGGACGAAACGCGTCGGGTGCTGGCGATGAGCCGTTATCCGATTAGTCTCGACCGTCCGGTCGGCAACAGCGAAGACAGCCACTTCGGCGACCTGCTGCCCGACAGCGCTGCGGACAACCCGGCCACCGGCGCCTCGCAGGAGATGCTCCGCGGCCGAATCGCCAAGGTGCTCAAGACGCTCAGCTACCGCGAGCGGGAGATCATCAAGCTGCGGTATGGCCTGGGTGACGGATACAGCTACACGCTGGAAGAAGTCGGTCACATCTTCAAAGTGACCCGCGAACGCATCCGCCAGATCGAGGCCAAGGCTGTCCGCAAACTGCAACAGCCCACGCGCAGCCAGGAGCTCTCAGGATTTCTGGACTGAACATCCGGTTGCCTTGCGACGGCGCAGGAACAATAAAACCG
>JBGTJT010000270.1:0-10203 GCA_041744995.1 Pirellulales bacterium
CGAAATCGGTTTGGGGAGGAATGCGTTCGGCTCCCAGACGCCGTCGCTCGCGCTTTTTGACGTGGCGCTATTTGGATTGTGCCCCTATTGGCCAACGGCCAATTTCACCTTCAATTTGCGACTCTTCCAGGGGCGCTGCCCCTGGCTACGGTGAGTTTGGCCGTTGGCCAAAAGCGATAGCCGACGACTTCCGGACAGCGACGGGAGTCGACATAACGGTTGCCATACGCCATTGGTCTAAAAGAGGCGTTGACAAGATAGTGTACATATGTCACCATGCATGAAACCCCGTTGTTCCTTTTCGATGGCAGGAGTCCCGTCATGGATTTTATCGATAACCCTGGCCTGCAATCGTGCTCCACCGATCGGCGGCTGGTCGAACTGGTTCACGACCACGCCCCCTCCGGCGGGACGGTTCGGCGGCCAGGCGCATTTGCCCCGCGCGACATTCGTCGAGTGTCGCGCGACATGTCGCGCAAATCGCGCGACATTTTGCAACATTTTTCCCCATCCGGGGGGCGGTGTTTGGCGTTTCTCGCTATACCGGTGGCAAATTCTCAAAACGCGCGCGACATTCTCAAAAAAACCAATTCGCGAATTCAACGTCGCATGCTACGGAAACTCAATATAGTCGACAGGGACACTTGCAGTCAGCCAAACACCGTTTGCTGACAGAAAGAAGTCCAATCCGTCGGCATGCATCACCGCCGAGCGGATGGTAAGGATCACCGGCTTTCCTCGACGTTTGCCAACCGTCGTCGCCGTGGCGACGTCTTTTGACAAATGGACATGCTGCCTGGCCCCCGGCCGCAAACCCTGTTCACGGATCGAATCAAGAAACCGCTCGACAGTCCCGTGAAACAACCGATCTGGAGGCGAAACCGGCGATAGCTCCAAATCAACTAGGATCGAGTGACCCTGATTCGCGCGGATCATCGTTCCGTCGTCGCTCAGCGAGAATCGACGTTTGTCGTTGTTCTCTACGACTTGGAGCAACTGATTGCGGTCGATCGTCGTTCCCGTCCGATTGGCCGCGTCCAGCAGATCATCGATATTCGCCCATCCCCGTTCATCGAGCGACAGCCCGATCGACTCGGGCTGGTGACGAAGCACCAGGCTCAAGAATTTGCTGATTTGCGTGTTTGGCCGTTCCATGTTGATTGAGGGGTCAGGGGTCAGGGGCCAGGGGTCGGGTTTCAGGTTTAAGGGGTCAGGAATTAGGGTTCAGAGTTTGTGGAAAAATCGATATCCGAGGAAATCAGACCTTGCTGCAAGCGACGAAACGACACATTTGCGATCAATTGGCTAACTGCTCGTACCGGTGATCCCAAAAATGAACTACTTCGTCAGCTCTATTCCCTTGAGCACGACGATCTCACCCACGTGCAGGGTGATGGAGCAGATGCCGACCCAATGCAGCCAATTCCGCGTCCGTCTTCTTATCAAGTCACGCACGATGCTAATGCCCGCCAGCAGGCCGATAGCAAGGAGTGCTGTGCCGCCGATCACCGACCAATGGGTACGAACAATGTCATACAGACCGGATTCGCGAAATGGCTCTTCGATCCATTCGATGTTGAGTAGCAACACCAGGAACAACAAGACCTTGGCCGAGGTAACGATAGCCGTGGCAAGAAAAAACAAAAACCATGTTGTTTCTTTCCGTTGTCGGTAAGAAGCGTAGCCAAGAATCAACGAGATTAGCAGCGTGGCAGCAATGTCAATCAAAATGAACCAAATTAGCAGAGCAACAACCAATCCTAAAAAGGTTTCTACGAAATCTGATCTCTGCGAGGCAGCGCTTTCAACAGAAATAGCCGTTGTTGCCAATTCGATGCACGATACGCTGGCGTAGATGATCGCAACCCAGAGCAGGTATTCGCCGGGATCAGCCGCCCATTTCCGTTTCTGGAACCACCAGTATCCGTAGAGCGGAACGAATGCGAGGAGCGCGCCCATTGCCGTCTGGACGTAGCTCAGTGGCGATGGTTCTTGAAGCACGCGAACTATGGCCAGATAACCCGCAATCGACGCGGTTAAGTACATGATTACGGCGATGGACAACCGCGGCGGACCGGTTTGTTCGGCAGTGTGCGGCGACGCGACGGTCGTGCTGGTGGTCCGGTTGGGTTCCATGGCGTCATTGTAGCCGGGAAGCGGCTGCTGGAACAAATTCGGAGGGAAAACAGCGCCCGGCGGGGTGCGGCCTCGGCAATGTGGCGACGCAATAAAACATCGCCTGCTCGGCCGCGGAATTATGCCACGTGCTTCCCTGGGACTGACGTCCCAGGCTAGGTGCTGCCGCCGCTCCGCGGCTGAATTGTCAGGGGTCAGGGGTCAGGGATCAGGGATCAGGGATCAGGGATCAGGTTTGGCGGGCATCGTCTCGAAGCATTTCTGTCCCCCTCAAACCTGAAACCTCACACCTGAAACCTGAAACCTGACCCCTGAAACCTCCCCTCCCCTACTGCGCCGTCTGCAAGCTCGGGAAGCGATCTTGCAGTGCTTCGACCGTTAGTTCTTCTTCCCGCAATGCTTCCATTGCCCGCACGACTGCGTCGGCGGCTTGAATCGTGGTGATGCAGGGTACGTTGTGCATCACGGCGGCGGCGCGGATGCGGCCTTCGTCGGTGCGGGCGCCTTTGCCGCTGGGGGTGTTCATCACCAACGTCAAGTCGTCGTTGAGGATGTAGTCCTGTACGTTGGGATGGCCTTCCTGCAGCTTCTTGACCTGGGTCACCTCGATGCCGTCTTCCCGCAACCGCTTGGCCGTCCCTTCGGTCGCCAGCAGCTTGAAGCCCATCGCCGCCAGCCGTTTGGCCAACGGGACGATCGCCTCTTTCTGCCGCTTGGCGATGCCGATGAAGATGTTGCCTTCGGTGGGCAGCACCACGCCGGCGGCGAGCTGCCCCTTGGCGAAGGCGATCGAGAACCGATCGCTGACCCCCATCACCTCGCCGGTGCTTTTCATTTCCGGACCGAGGACGATGTCGACGCCGGTGAACTTGACGAACGGGAACACGCTTTCCTTGACCGAGACGTGCGAGGGTATCGGGTCGCTGGTCACGCCCAGATCGGCCAGCTTGGCGCCGGCCATCACCTTGGCGGCCAGCTTGGCGACCGGCATGCCGGTCGCCTTGCTCACAAACGGCACCGTGCGGCTGGCCCGCGGATTGACTTCGATGACGTACAGCATCTGCTTGCCGTCTTCTTTTTTCACGGCGTATTGAATGTTCATCAGCCCGATCACATTCAGCGCCTTGGCCAGCGCGTGGGTGGCCTCCTTGATCTCCTGCACGATCGGTCCGGCCAGGCTGTAGGGCGGGATCGCGCAGGCCGAGTCGCCCGAGTGAACGCCCGCTTCCTCGATATGCTCCATCACGCCGGCCACGATCACCTGTTCGCCGTCGCAAATGGCGTCGACGTCGACCTCGATGGCGTCTTCCAGGAAGCGGTCGATCAGCACCGGCTGGCCTTCGGCGGCGATGAACGCCTCGGCGACGAACTTTTCCAGTTGGATTTTGTCGTAGCAAATCTCCATCGCCCGACCGCCGAGCACGAAGCTGGGCCGCACCAAGGCCGGAAAGCCGATCTTCTCGGCCTCGGCCCGGGCTTGCGACATGGTCCGCGCGATGCCGTTGGCCGGCTGCTTGAGATCGAGCCGCTGCAGCAGCCGCTGGAACTTCTCGCGATCCTCGGCGTTCTCGATGGTGTCGACGCTGGTGCCGATGATCGGCACGCCGGCGGTCGACAGCGCGCGGGCCAGGTTCAGCGGCGTCTGCCCGCCGAACTGCACGATCACGCCGTCCGGCTGCACGCGGTCGCAGATGTTGAGCACGTCCTCGGTCGTGAGCGGTTCGAAGAACAGCAGGTCGCTGGTGTCGTAATCGGTGCTGACGGTTTCGGGATTCGAGTTGACCATGATCGACTCGATGCCCATCTCGGCCAGCGCGAAGGCGGCGTGGCAACAGCAGTAGTCGAATTCGATGCCCTGGCCGATGCGGTTCGGCCCGCCGCCGAGGATCATGATCCGCTTCTTGCCCGGCTGTTTGGGCGGGGTTTCGTCCTCGGATTCATAGGTACTGTAGAAGTACGGCGTGTAGGCCTCGAACTCGGCCGCGCAGGTGTCGACCGCTTTGAAGGTCGCCGCCACGCCCAGCCGCTTGCGGCGGTCGCGGACCTCCAGTTCCGACGTATGCCAAATAGTGGCCAACTGGCGATCGCTAAAGCCGAACTGCTTGGCCCGACGGAGCAGCGGTTCGTCGGCCGTCTCGAGGCCGCCGTCGTGGCGACGGAGTTCCTCTTCCAGCTCCACGATTTCTTGCAGTTGATCGAGGAACCAGGGGTCGATGTTCGTCAGTTCGTGGATCTCCTCCAGCGTCATGCCCGCCTTCATGGCGTAGCGGATGAACCACACGCGGCCGTCGCGGGGGGTGGCCAGGCGGGCGCGGATTTCGTCGATCTCCGGCTGCTCGTCGGTGCCCCAGCGATCTTTGGAGTCGCACCCCAGGCCAAAGCTGCCGACCTCCAGGCCGCGGAGCGCCTTCTGAAAAGACTCCTTGAAGGTGCGGCCGATCGCCATCGTTTCGCCGACGCTCTTCATCTGCGTCATCAGCGTGCTGTCCGCCTCTGGGAATTTCTCGAAGGCGAACCGCGGAATCTTGGTGACCACGTAGTCAATGGTCGGCTCGAAGCAGGCCATCGTCTCGCGGGTAATGTCGTTGGGCAACTCGTGCAGTCGATAGCCGACCGCCAGCTTGGCGGCGATCTTGGCGATGGGAAAGCCGGTCGCCTTGCTGGCCAGGGCGGAGGAACGACTCACGCGGGGATTCATCTCGATGACGATCATCCGTCCCGTATCGGGATGGATGGCGAACTGGATGTTCGAGCCGCCGGTCTCAACGCCGATCTCGCGAATCACCGCCAGCGAGGCGTCGCGCATTCGCTGGTATTCCTTGTCGGTCAAGGTCTGCGCCGGGGCGACGGTAATGGAATCGCCCGTGTGGACGCCCATCGGGTCGAAGTTCTCAATGGCGCAGATGATGACGACGTTGTCGTCCACATCGCGCATCACCTCCATCTCGTACTCTTTCCAGCCGATGATCGATTCCTCGATCAGCACCTCGGTCACTGGCGACTGGTCGAGCCCGTTGCGGACCAGTGCGTCGAACTCCTCGCGATTGTAGGCAATGGAGGAACCGCTACCGCCGAGAGTGAAGCTTGGCCGCACGACGCACGGCAGGCCGATGTCGCGGATGACCTCGCGGGCCTGGTCAACGGTTCGCACGGTGCGTCCGGTGCAGACGTCGAGACCGATCTTTTCCATCGCCGCCTTGAACTGCTCGCGCTCCTCCGCCTTGGCGATCACGTCGGAACGGGCGCCGATCATCTCGACGCCATACTTTTCCAACACGCCGTGCCGGTCCAGGTCCATCGCCAGGTTCAGACCGGTCTGACCGCCGAGGGTAGGCAGCAGTGCGTCGGGCCGCTCCTTCTCAATCACCTTGGCGATGATCTCCCAGGTGAGCGGCTCAATGTAGGTGCGATCGGCCGTGGCGGGATCGGTCATGATGGTGGCCGGATTGCTGTTGACGAGGATCACCTCGTAACCCTCCTCGCGGAGCGCCTTACAGGCCTGCGTGCCGGAATAGTCGAACTCGCAGGCCTGGCCAATTACGATCGGGCCGGAGCCAATTAACAGAATGCGGTGGATATCGTCTCGACGTGGCACGGATCGGGGGTTCCTAGATACACGGGGTCGCGGCGGCAAATCCGCCCTGAGCGGGCCGCCGAGCGGCTACTAAAATTTATCGAGGATACCACGCGGCGGCGGCGGTCGACAAGCAGGGGGCGTTTGCCAGCACGCCGATTGTTCCGGTCGGAGCGACTATTCGAGCCAAATTTCCGAAGGACTGCGGATCGATGCTATTTTACTGCTCGCGCGATTTCCACGTGATTCGAACCCTTCAGCTCCATTGGGAACGTCGGGTTCTTTCTGAGCACCGCTTGTCGCACGGCGCGCTGGCAATGGACCGCCGTTGGTCAATCCACGATCAGGTGGCTCGTCAGTTCGATCGGATTGGCGATATTGTAGTAGTTTGGGCTGGTCCGTTGCACGACCTCGTGCAGCTTCTCAAACTGCTCCTGCGTGCCGTCGCCGGCCAGGCGCACGGTATAGTGCAGCCGCTCATAGCCGCGGGCCACGCTGGGGTCGATGTCCAGGAATCCGCGCAGGTCGATGTCGCCGGTGATTTTCAATTCCAACTTCGTCAGCCTGACGCCCATCACGGCGGCGACCGTCGCATAGCCGACCATCATGCAGGCATTAGTCGCCGCCAGTAGATATTCCTGCGGGTTGGCGTATTGGTTGGAGCCGCACAGTTCGCACGGCTCGTCAATCTGAATCTGAAACGTTCGATCCACCTTCTTGCCGCCGATATCAAAACCATCGACGAAGTGATTCGTTCGGGTTCCTCCTTCCCAACTGCTCTTGACGGTCCAGCGAGTTTGGCCGGCGTCCGGGTTGGCAGCGATGTGTGAGATCGCCTGCTTGAGCGCGGCGACGTCGATGCCGTTGACCGTTTCCATCTCTGTTTGCAAAGTCATGGCTTGGCTCCTTGTTCGTGTGGATTGCCGCGACGTGCGGCTGAGTACATCAGTTACCCACGATTATCGGCCCGATTTGGCGGCCGCACAGTAAACTCGGAGTAAACCCCGGGGTGAACTTGAGGTACACCCGGGCCGACTGTCGATATAATGGCTGCATGGTTTACAACAGCAAACACAAACCGATCGTCGAGTTGTTCGGGCTGCCTGACACGGCCAAGACGGGCCGAGCACGGCTGGTGCATGTGGCGATCGAGTTGTTTTACAGCCATGGCTTTCAAGCGGTGGGCATCGACCAGATCCTGGCGGCGGCCGGCGTAACGAAGACCACGTTCTACAAGCATTTCGAGAGCAAAGACGAACTGCTCGTGGCGGCCATAGGACAACGCGATCAGTGGGAGATGCAGGCGTGGACCGCGGCGGTGCGGAACATGGCGGGGGACGACCCAAAGGAACAACTTCTGGCTTTCTTCGACGTCCTGGATGTGTGGTTCAACGCCCCCGATTTTCGCGGCTGCCAGTTCATCAATGCGGCCGCTGAGTTTCCTAATCCGCATGATCCCGTCCATGCCGTGGCGGCCGAGCACAAGCGCAAGAATCGCGACTTCTTTCGCGACTTGGCCGCCGCCGCGGGCGCAGCCGATCCGGAAGCGTTCGCCGATCAGTACACGGCACTGGTCGAAGGGACGCTCGTCCTGCGGCAAGTGCATGGACGTGACGACGCCGCCAAGGTGATCAAGCCGGCGGTCGAGTCGTTGATTGCCCAGGCTCTGTCGTAGCGAGGCGGGGCTTGTAGACTCGCATGATGTCGGAGGTGTAGCTCAGTTGATCGCGCATTCCATCGCTGGGTGCAATAATCGGAGTGCCGCAGATATGGATACCCTCCGCGGCAAGTCGATTGCGCCAGAGCAGGTCAAGCAATAGAAAAGCGTTCACGACCACTTGCAACTGCGCCTTATCATCACGCAAGGCGACGTTGACGCGATGTTTCAGCTCGTGATCCGATGGTTCCGAGCTTGCGCCCGTCAAGGCCACGGTCTCCATGGCGTTGCCGACGTGCTCGACGGCAGGTGCCAGCTCCTCGAAGGTTTCGAGTTCGCAAAGGTAGCGAGTTGCCGCGGCCAGGTAGTGCTGCCGCTGAATCGCGAACTGGATCGAGCGGACCAAGGTCTTGGCCGAGGCCCTGCCCGTCACGTGGAAGTCTTCGGCATCAAGTACGATCGTCCCCAGAGCCGTTCTATCGTCGGGTACGGTCTTTAGCACTATGCGATCTCGGACGACGACGCGCTGTGGCGTTTTAGCGAAGGCGGCTTTGAACTGGTCATTCTGGACTTCCATCTCACCCAAGGGAACGGAGTCAACTGCCTCAGTCGCATCCGCCAGTATGATTCGCTGGTACCCATCATTGCGGTCTCTGGCACGGCGTCGAACGAAATTGCCGCCATGCTCATTACGGCCGGCGCCGACGACTATCTGGCAAAGCAATCCCTAGACAGTCGAATCCTCGGCCAAAGCGTCCGCAATGTGCTCACCAGGGCACAAGCCTTTCAGTCGCGATTTGCGGCTCTTAGGAACTAGCCCAATTTCATCCCAGGGCCAGCCTGCGACTGCGTTGGCCTGCATCGACGTATCAGCAATATGTCCACTTCGATGCTCGCACCGTCGGGACGACGTCGACCGCGGAGCATTCCGCGACGCCGGAGATTGAAGCGCTTATTGGCTACTCGTGATGTTCCACGCTCTCGGGATCGAGATGCAGAGCGTGGCAGGCGCGGATGAAGCTCGCCGCGCTCCAGGCCTGAAAGGCCTTGCCCATCGCGCGGCCCGTTTCACCGTGATGCCACTCGTTGAATTCCCACTGGTGGCTCACGCCTTCGTAGCACATCTGCGCGAGATTCACCAACTCGCGGCGGGCCAGGTTGGTCATGCCCAGCTTATGGATGTAGCGGACCCACAGCCCCCCCACGAACGGCCAAATGCCGCCGTTGTGATAGTGGTTCGGCAGGTTGAGCAAGTTGACGGTAAAGTAATTCCGCCATTCCGGATCGCCCGCCTGGACCGGCGGGTAGACGTTCTTGACCGGCCGTGGATGGTTCGCTCCCACGCCCCACATGAAGCGGAAGGTCATCATCGCCCGCTCCTGGTCGATCAGGCCCGTTAAGTAGGCCAGCAGGTTGGCGTACACGTCGCATCGCCAGGAGAAATTGAACGGCGATATCTGGGCCACCAGGTAGCGAGCGTCGCCGAGGCCGAATTGCACGTCGGCAAAGGTTGGCACGTGCTCGGCGAATTCCGGCGAGGTCGACGGCCAAAACTTGTTGATCACCTGCCGTCGCACGTGCTCGCTCCACTTGTCGTAGTCCGCCGCCCGCTGATCGTCCTGCTGGTGACGCAGGATGCTGGCGTAACAGCGGAGGCAGCGGAACCACAGCACTTCGTCGTAGAGAATGTTGTAGCTGCGGGCGAACAGATCGGTCCAGTCGCCCGCCTCGGGAATCTCCAGCAGGCCGTTGTTGTTGGAGTCGTGCGCGCTGAGCCAGTCCATGGTCCGCTGCAGTTGTTCTTCGTACTTCACGACCAGATCCCATTCGCCCGTGCGGTTGGCGTAATGCCAGACGGCGATGATGATCCACAGCGCACTGTCGATCGACGTGATACCCCCCACGCCGCCATACTCCGGATGGTTGGTGTCGATCAGCACGTGCGCGGGCAACTGACCGGCCGGCGCCTGGTGCGAGAGGATGGTCTCCAGGGTTTGCCGTTGCGTGTGACGAATGTCTTCGTCTTCCAGGTCGATCGTCCAGATGATCGTCTTCGCGCCGTCGCGCGCCCAAACGCTACGGTAGTTGGCGTCGGTGCCATAGACCTGGTTGTCGTCGAGCGAGCAAGCGGAAAACCCCATGGGGGTGATGTTGCGGCGGATGGCCTCGATCGCCTTCTGGTAGGCGGTTTGCAGCAGCGCCTGGTCTTCGCTGTTCAGCTCGCGATACTCGCGCGGATCAAAGAGAATGCGTTGTGCGGTCACGATATTTTTTCGGCTGGGCAGGAGGATACGGAAGCAGCGTGCAGCTTCGATTATGAAGATAGGGGCACACAAAGCTAGCCCTCGCGGGACGATAGGCAAATCGAATCCGCCCTGCGAGGTGGTGATTCGGCATTCGTGAGTCGGGGGATCGCTGTGAAATGGGGCGCGTGCGCGGGATTTTGCCGGTCGATCGGTCCTTAAGCGGCGTTTTCATGAAATCCTTGGGTGGGAGGCACGCCTTCCGATTTGCGGCTTAACCCGGGTTAAGAATCACTTGACGGAATAGCGATACAGGTGTATACCAATAGCAGTGTGCTCGCTTCTCGCCCTGGGTACTTCTGAATCCTCGCAAATGCTTGATCTCCCTCAACAGCAACTCGTTCGTCAGCTTCAGGCTCGGCTCGATCAGGTGGAAGATTCGTCGCGGGCGGCGGCGGTGCGCGGCTTGCAGCGGCAGGAGGCAGGGGACGATCCGCCGCCGTACTGTGGATATGGAACCGGCGGACCTGGAACCGGTGGGCCTGAAACCGGCGGACCTCCGCGGGCGGCGCGGCCGTGGGACGTGGTTTCCA
>JBGTJT010000271.1:0-5063 GCA_041744995.1 Pirellulales bacterium
CGCGATCAGCGGCAGTAGGCACAGCGCGTAGATCGTCCAAATTTGCCAAGGTTTCTTCATGTTATTCCGCTCGCGGCGCTGCGAACATGTATCCCTTGCCGCGGACCGTCAGCAAGGTTTGCGGGTGGTCGCAGGCGTCGCGCAGCTTTTCGCGGAGTCGCGCCACATGCATGTCGATGGTTCGCGTCGGAAGGCCCCGGGCACTGATCCGCCAGACGTTCTCCAACAGTTCTTCGCGCGAGATCGCCCGGCCGGCGTGCCGTGCCAGGTAACGAAGCAGCTCGACCTCGCGGGCGGAAAGTTCCCGTCGCTGTCCGTCGTCGAACAGGATCTCCTGCCGAGCCAGATCCGCCCGGCCCCCTGGCAGGGAAACTTCGTTGACGTCGGAGGGGCGTTGTGGCGAACGGCGGAGCACCGCCTCGACACGGGCCAGCAGTTCCTTCACCCCAAACGGCTTGATCACGTAATCGTCCGCGCCGAGCTTTAGCCCCCGCACCCGATCCGACTCCTGCCCCAGCGCGCTGAGGATGATCACCGGCTGCGTGGGGCGCTCGTCGCGAACTTCCCGAAGTATCTCCAAGCCGCTTTTGCCGGGCAGTGCCAGGTCGAGCAGCAGCAAATCGTAGTCGCGGCCGAGCGCCATCTGACACCCTTCTACCCCGTGGCCCGATTGCAACACCCGATAACCGGCGAACTGCAAGCAATCGACGATCCCCCGCCGGATTGGCTCGTCATCTTCGATGGTTAAAATGGCAGGGCGGTTCATGTGCGGTCGTCCTAGCAGGAGCGCCAACAGGCGAGGATTCCTCCCTCTCCAGTATATCCGGGGTTACGGTTGTACGATGTAAACGCCGTGTAACATGGGAACTTTTGGGGAAAACCGAGTTTATTGAAAGTGGAGGGGGGTGGATCGCTAGTTGAAATCGGCTAAGCCAATTAGAATAACAACTTAGGGTTCGCCGTCGCCGAACCGCCTCTTCTCAACCCTGTTCATTGGATTCATTGATGAAAGCCAAGTTTCGCCAAACGTTTCTGCTCGTCTTGCCGGCTGCGTTGATCGCCGCCACGTTGATGTCCGGAGGGTGTGATAAAGATGCCGCCATCGAGACGGACGCCACCGACACCGCCGCTGCCGCCCCATCCACTGCTTCCGGCAAGGGGAGCGTGGCGGTCGTCAACTTGGACAAAGTCGCCCAGGAACTGGGCCTTGCCAGCCAGTTCACGCAGATTGTGAACAGCCAACAGCGGCAACTGCAAGACCAGTTGAACAACGTGCTGCAGAGCATGCAAAGCAACTTCGACAAGCAGCGCCAGGAGTTTGGCGAGGAACCGACCGACGAACAACAACGGCAATTGCAGCAATTGCAGGCCGTGGCCAATCAGCGCATCAACAACATGCGCGCCGAAGCCCAGCAGCAAACCGCTCAACTGCAACAGTCGCTCGCCGATCAGGTGCGCGCGATGCTGAAGGGGCCGGTTCAAAAAATCGCCAAGCAGCGCGGGCTGAGCCTGGTGTTGGTCGACCAAAACAATGCGTTCTATACGGCCGAAGGGGTGGACATCACCGACTCGGTGATCGAAATCGCTCGGGAAGACGGCGTCAGCAAGCTCAGCACCGAGGCCATCTCGTCCGACGGCTCGACCAAGCCCCCCGCCACCGAGCCGCAGTTACCGAGTTTCGCCGAACCTGGCGCAAGCCCGGAAAGCACCGATCCGACGAACGACGAGCTGTTCGACAATTAGACACGAAACTCGTTGACCCGCTGTTCGATTTCGTTCAACTGGTAAAGCTGCCCTTGGCCGCTGCCGGGACACACCTCGCATGTATCGCGCCAGGCTTCGGGCGTGCGGGTGTTCGACTCCCAAAACGGCCACGTGCGGCATTGTCGCGGCCGGGCGTTATAGACCTGGCATTTGCGGGTCTCGTGGTTGAAGAACACGCAATCTCCGTTGGAATACTCGATGAGGCTCTTGCGGATGCCAATCCGCCGGACGTACTTCTGCTCGAATTCGCCAACGCCCATGTCCCGCTCGGCCGCCAGGCCGGCGATCTCGGCCTTATTGACCCACACGTAGCCCGGCGCGCCGGTGCAGCAATCGCCACACTGACTGCATGTGAATTGCAGTCCTTCGCTGTACCACGGTTTATCGTGCGGTTTATCTTGCATGAATATTCAGGGTTCAGGGTTCAGGGTTTTGCAGCGCAAATCGGAGGCTAGCGCCTTGCGGCTGATGTTGAACGGCGACTTTTTCACAACTCCGAACGGCTGATAGCTGACGGCTGATCGCTGACAGCTTGCGTCGCCATCGTTGCATTGGCAGCCTACGCATGGGCGCGACTCGAATCGTCCGTTCGCTTCCATTCAATCTACCGTTCCCTGTTACGACGGTCTATTTCCCTCGGTTAAGTGCTTGGTGAGAAAAACGGCTGCACGGCGGAATCTCGCTGATGGGTACTTTGGCACGTCGCGGCGATCTTCTAGAATGCGTCAATCCTATATGGTCATGGAATTTACGGCTACTCGGCGGCAACAACAGATGGGCGAATTCACGCATTTCGACGAGTCGGGCGCCAGTCGCATGGTCGACGTTTCGGGCAAGACGATCACCCACCGGCGGGCCGTGGCGGCGGCTACAGTCCACATGCAGCCCTCTACGGCGGAGAAAATTCGCGACGGCGCGTTCGGCAAGGGCAACGTGCTGGAAGTGGCTCGCCTGGCCGGCATCATGGCGGCCAAGCGAACGGGCGAGTTGATCCCGCTTTGCCACCCGCTGCCGCTGGAGTCGGTCGAAATCGAGTTCGAGTTCGCCGAGGAAGGCGCGCTCTCGATCAAGGCCGCGGTGACCGTCACTGCCAAGACCGGCGTCGAGATGGAAGCGCTCACGGCCGTCTCCGTGGCGGCGCTAACGGTTTATGACATGTGCAAGTCGGTCGATCGGGAGATGTCGATCGCCGAGATTCGGCTGGAAGCGAAATCGGGCGGGCGGAGCGGAGACTATCGACGAGGGGAATAGTCTTTCCACCTATCAAGCAAGAGGCGGCCAAACCGGGAGCAGGGAATGAGTACCATCCAGAACGCTACGCTCGACAACGAGCTACGATCCGCGCGGCAGACGGCGCTGCAGCAACAAATCCGCACGCTATACGGGCCGGTGCAGCAGCAGTTAAACGAGGTCGACCGCATCCTGCGCACGGAGCTGCGCAGCGACTATCCGTTTGTGAACGAACTCTGCCAGCACGGCTTTCGGCTGGGGGGCAAGCGGCTGCGGCCGGCCGTGCTGCTGCTGGTCGCCGACGCCTGCGGAGGCATTGGCCGTGAACACTTGCTGCTGGCCGCGGTGGTCGAAATGGTACACACCGCTACCTTGGTTCACGACGACGTCTTGGACGAGGCCGATGTGCGCCGCCATGAACCAACGGTCAACGCCCGCTGGAACAACGAGGCGAGCGTGCTGCTGGGCGACTATCTGTTCACGCATTCGTTCTATCTGGCCAGCACCTTGGAGACCACTTTTGGCTGCCGCACTATCGGACGGGCGACCAACATCGTGTGCGAGGGAGAACTGCGGCAGATCGCCAGCCGCGGCAACTACAATCTGACCGAAGAGGAGTATCTCGGCATCATCGAGGCGAAGACCGCGGAACTGGTCGCCTGCGCCGCCAGCTTAGGCGCCCATTACGCCGGCGCCGGTGAAGCCGCGCACGCGCAGCTTGAAGCGTATGGCCGCGAGTTGGGCGTCGCCTTCCAAATTTCCGACGACCTGCTCGACGTGCTGGGGGACGAAAGCGTAACGGGCAAATCGCTCGGCACCGACCTGGAGAAAGAAAAGCCCACGCTGCCGCTGATCCATTGCCTGGCCCAGGCGGGCGAAACCGAACGCAGCGAACTCTTGCGGCTGATGCAACTGCCGGCCGCCGAACGCGGCCCCCAATTGCTCGATCGGCTGGAAGCCAGCGGCTCGATCGCCTACGCCCGACGCCGCGCCGCGGAATACGCCGACAGCGCGGCCCAGCGCCTGAGCCACCTGCCGGACGGCCCGTCGAAACAGATCCTGCTCAACCTGCCCGAGTTCGTAATCGACCGCCGCAACTAGAACGGTTCCATTGCAAGCATCGCGGGCCGCGACATGGCGGATCGCCCGTGTGCCACTGCTGCCCTCAGCAGTGGCAGGGTACCAAATGGAGTATGAAGTTTCGAAGGATGTAGACTCGTGCCGAATTAAAGCCGGAGGGGGATGCCGGACGTGTGGCGAGAGTCCGCTGCTGAGGGCAGGCAGTGGCACGCGGCGAAGCAAGTCCGCCGAAAAGGCTTGTTAGGTGGCCCTCCATCCTGCGGAGTCTTTGTATCGGGACGCACTCCGCTTGACCAGTGCTGATTGTCCATCAACTTTCACAAATTCGGAACCACAGTCATCGCACCGGTAAAACGACCAGTTTGGCGGAGGATTCCCCCTGAACCAATTGACGCACTTCAGTCTCTTCCGATTGCAGGCCGGACACCATCGCCGAGATTGCGCGAAAAGAAAACCCGTTGCAAAGTAGACAGCAGCCGCGCCAAGGACGAGCCCGACTCCAGCAAGCCCGGCTCTCCAAGAGAGAACGAAGAGGACGGCAAGGAGTATCAGCGGCGAAATCATGAGCGTCCAGGCGATCGCGCGACATCCGTTCATCTTCATTTCCAGTCTAACCCAACGGCAAAGCACAGCAGCTAGATCGTCGTCGTGCTTGACTCGCTTGCGATGAAGTTCCGACGGTTTCATAATGCACAGTCTACCAGCAGTTCGCCCTGTCACCGAGCTTCCGCGCCACTCTCAGATTGTAAGCGAGGGACGACATCAGCAGCCCCGAGTTCGTGCCTAAACTCCTGGAAAGGTTTTGATGAGCAAAGATCGAATTGACATTCGAAACCAACGGAATTCCGGCCTGATTACGCTTTCGCTTGGAATGATGGTGTTTGGTTTCGGAATTGGAGGTTCCCTGATGATTGGAGTTCATGCTCTAGTGGGAGTCCTTACTCAGACACACGCAATCGGGATATTGTTCATCCCTCAACTGATCCTGG
>JBGTJT010000272.1:0-8079 GCA_041744995.1 Pirellulales bacterium
GTTGCCCTGTCGGCACAGGGGGATCAAGACGAAGCCTTGCAAGCAGTTCGGGATGCCATCAACGCCGGGCTGCCGCCGTCGCGGTTCTTTCAAGGAACACATCAAGGGCTAGACGCGATTGCCGATACGGAAGACTTCCACAAACTTCGCAATCAATATCGTGGCGAGTTGGCACCGACCGTGATGCTCGGCCGCATGACCGGCACCCGCGTCGCGTTCTGGCTCCGTCTGCCCAACGGAGAACAGGCCCAGGTACTTGTCTACAAACTCGGAGAAGAGGAACCAGCAACCCAGACCGAATGGGTTACAGCGTCTGCAGAGAATGATCACGTCGTCGAAGTTTCAGTAGACGGCCTGAAACCTTCCACGGATTATGGTTATGAAGTGCGGCGCAAAAGTGAAGATGACGAGACGCTGTATTTGTCCCTTGGCGGCAAGTTCCACACCTTCCCGTCGACCGGCCAACCAGGCAAGTTCAAGCTCGCCTTCGGCGGCGGGGCCGGCTACGTGCCGCCGAAGGAACGGATGTGGACGACGATTGCCAAGACGAATCCCAATGCCCTGCTGTTGTTGGGCGACAACGTCTACAGCGACGCTCCCGAGATGCCCGAGATGCAGTGGTACTGCTACTATCGCCGTCAGGCGCGGCCGGAGTTTCGCTCCCTGGTTTCGCAGACCCCGGTCTACACGATCTGGGATGACCACGATTTTTCAGTGAACGACTCGCACGGCGGCCCCGAGATCGACAAGCCGGCTTGGAAGCGCGATGTGTGGAAGGTGTTCAAGAACAATTGGGTAAATCCCGGCTACGGCGGCGGCGAAGAGCAGCCCGGCTGCTACTACAAGTTTGCGATCGCCGACGTCGACTTCTTCATGCTCGACGGCCGCTATTATCGCACCTCGCCCAAGTTGCCGGAGGCGGAGCGCGACATGCTCGGCCCGGTGCAGGAGAAGTGGCTGCTCGACGCGCTAGCCGACAGCAGGGCGACGTTCAAGGTGATCTGTTCGCCGGTCCCCTGGACGTATGAAGCTAAAGGGGACAGCCCCGACACCTGGAACGGCTACAAGGCGCAGCGGACGCGCATCTTCGACTTCCTCACCGAGAACAAGCTCGAGGGCGTGGTTCTGATGTCGGCCGATCGCCATCGCAGCGACCTGTGGAAGATCGACCGCGAGGGGGCCTATCCGCTGTACGAGTTCAACAGTTCCAAGCTGACCAACCAGCACACGCATCCCGAGATGAAGGAGGCGGAGTTTTCCTTCAATGGCAACTCGTTCGGGCTGGTCCACTTCGACACGACGGCCGCCGATCCGCAAGTCCGCTATGAGATTATCGACATCGACGGCAAACGGGTCTTCGGGTTCGATCTGCCGCTGTCGAAACTGAAATAGCTCAGACCAAGTCAACCACACCATGTGGGAATCGCTTCAACAAACGCCCCCCTTCATCCTTGTCGAGCGGCACGACGTGCTGTTTGCCTGGCTGGCGTTCGCTTCGGTGCTGATGTTTATCGGCTCCCTGGTCTTGGTCCCCCTGCTGTTGACCTGGATGCCGGCGGACTACCTGACGCGCGACCGCGAAGATAGCTGGGCGGCGCGCACCGCGCTGGGCTGGGTGGCGGTGATCGCCAAGAACATCGCCGGCGTCGTGCTGCTCGCCGCCGGCATTGCCATGCTGGTGCTGCCGGGGCAAGGGATCATCTCCATTCTGGCCGGGCTGTCGCTGATGAACTTTCCCGGCAAGCGGCGGCTTGAAAGAAAAATCATCTCCCGGCCGGGCGTACTCCGATCCATCAATTGGCTCAGAGCGAAAGCGGGCCGAGAGGGCTTGCGGCTGGAATGATTGGTTATTGGTTATTTGTTATTTGCTATTTGTTATTGACGGGCTTGCAGGCAAAATGGTCGCTGCCTCAAGCCAATAACAAATAAGCAATAACAAATACGAAATACCCCGATGTCACCCGGCGACTATCTCGATCTTTCCAGCCATGTGCCGTCGCGCGAGCCGCCGAGCGATCCGCCGGGGCGGTCGCAGCGGAGGTTTCTGGGCGTGCATTTTACTTGCTGCGAAGTTTACGGCCGCATCTATGCCAATCGGGCGGGGGACGCCTACGTGGGCCATTGTCCCCGCTGCGGCAAACGACTGGCAATCCGCATCGGCCCCGGCGGAAGCGACGCGCGGTTCTTCACGGCTTATTAGCTATGCATGGCTACGTGCGGGTTCTACAATAGAGCTGGAACGACGGTGGCGAATTGGGACGATCATTGTGGAGAAGCAGTATGTCAACAGATAGTCGAGCTAGCATCCCCGGAATCGTCAAGAATGGCGTTGTGGTACCGCAAAGTAATCAAAAGCTAACGGAAGGGACTCACGTGGAAATTGTTGTCGAGCCGCACTCGATCCCGCCCGAGTTGCAGGAGGAACTGGACGCGTGGGATCGGGCTAGCGACGAGGCCTGGGCGATGATCGACCAGTGGGAGGCCGAGGAGCAAATTCCCTGACCGTGGGCACTAAGCACCGTCAACAAGTTCTAGGTTCGGTTCGGTCCGCTCGTTGTTGAGCAGGAATACGTCACGCAAAGCGGCCTTATGCAGGGCGAGATAATGCATCAGGGCCACAACCATGAACAGCGCAAGACGGCACAAGGTGCAGCACGCAAGTCATTCCAGGAGAGAACATCCACGATGAAAGCCTTCCTTGTCGCTCTGGTGATCGCCATCGCGTTCATCGCGGGTGCAGTCGCCACCTGGGTGTTGCCGCTTACATGGAATCCCAGGGGCCAATATCGGGCGGAGGCTTGGCTCAAGGTCAACGAAGAGAAACTTCAATTCCCCTATAACTTTGTCAAAGACGATTTTTCCGATGAAGAAGCAATCGAGCGTCAGATGCTGCACCACAAGGTGATGATTCGATCGCCGTTCGTCCTCAATGTGGCGCTGCGCAAACTGAAAGGTGTCGACGCGCTCGACTTGCAACAGGGCGAGGAGCCTCTCGGTTGGCTGGCCAGGCGCATTGAGCTGAACCACGGCGACGGTTATCTGACGATCGGCATGGCCGGTAACGATCCGGAACAACTCAAGCGGCTTGTTAACGCGGTAACCGAAGCATACCTGGAGCAAGTCGTCCATCAAGACAGATCGCGACTCATTGAAGAAAGAAACGCAATGGAGCGGACCTTTCGGGAAAAGTCAGAAGATTTGCGACAACGGCGCGAGCGAATTCTTGCAGTATCGAGTTCGGAACCAATTCTCCAGGAGCAGGCAAGGCGGGAACTAGCGTTAGATTACTCCCGACAGGTTCGTGAACATATTGCCGACTTGCGGCGACGAGAGGATCAAGCCGCCCGTGAACTGCGAAAACTCGGCCAGTCGGAGAATGGCGACGCCGACAGCGACCAGAAAGACAGCCTGAGCAGTGAAATCAGCCGACTGGAGAATGACCGCGAGGCGACCGAAGCAAAGTTCCTAACAATCAGTGCCACGCTCCCGCCCGATCCATTGCTGCAGATCGACCACGAACTGTGGACGGAACGGATAGCGATTAAGTCACTTGAAGAACTCTTAAAGTCACTGGGAGCCGATCTGGAGTACTTGAGTATTCAGTTGAATAGCGATAATCGGGTGGAACTGTTGCAGAAGGCGGAAGTGAAACGCAACGAGTAACACCGACTTCGCCTTGCGGCGGTGACTTGCCGAGCGGCTATTGATCTCTAATGAGCCTGTCGCATTCAATGTGGTCACCTATCCAGAACCAGAGTAGGCCATCTCGGACTTCCACTGCCAACACGCGATACTGCAATCCAACGCGAGCCGAACGGAATCTCCCCACCTTTTTGAAATGTAGCGAGGGATGCCTCGGATCGGCCTGTAGTAATGCGAAGTTCTTGTCGGGCAAATCTCGGATATTCGCAGGCAGCCCAAGATAGCATTTCCAGAAGCTGGGACTGGCGAAGTGGTTAATGATGCAAGCGCACGTCCGCTTTTCGGGCGGGCATCGTCATAAAAGCTCGCGCAAAGTTCGCCATCCGAGCAGCGCTAACGCGGCCGTCGCTGACGCAAACAGCACCCACTTCAGCACCCACGCCACTCGGGCGGTGGCTTCCTTTGTTTCCCGCATCTCGAATTCGATCTCCTGGTCGTTCTCGGCGATCGACTCCTGACACTCGCGACAAACACCATCCGCGGCGTTGGAACCAACCAGCGGCGCACCGCAATAGGTGCAGCCGAAGTCGTCGAGTTCATCTTCGATCGGCAGTTCGTCTTCGTCCTCTCCCACGGCCGGCGCCGCGCCGGCAAGCGCCGGCCGGGCGGTCGTCGTGCGAACCCTCCGCAAGTCTGGCGAACCGTATTCTTGGAGATACTTCAAGCTTCGCTTGAATGCGTGGCGGACGTCCAACCTAAGGTGTTTCGACCAGTCGGGCCACTCCTCGCCGCGTAGTTCCGCGAACACCGCCAGTGCGTAGCCGAACATCGGCATCGTGAAATAGCCTTGCCGGCTGATGCGCCATCCCTCCATGCCGGCACCCTGCCAATTGGAATCGCTGAATGCGTTGTTGGCCGTAATGACGCCCAGCCCCATGAACACGGTCAGCAGATCGGTCAGCGGCTCATGATCGTCCGCGTCGGGGCTGATCCGCCCGTCGCCCAGCAGATGGACGTGGCCCAACTCGTGCGCCATGGTCGCGGCCGCCGCCAGCGGGTCGGCGAGTTGCGAGGCCTCGACGGAAATCAGGTAGCGGTCCTCCCAAGGCTGAAACGTACCGACGGGGGCGTCGCCCACGAGATCGCGGTTGTTCGCATACAGGGCCAGCTCCACACGGGCCGGATCGATCTGCATGTAGTAGCAGACCTGGTCGAGCAGCCGCCGCGGACCGTCTTCGGTGCGCGAATAGTCGCCGGGAAAGAACTCCGCCGTCGGCAGCACGATGACGCACTCGAGAAACCGCCGCCGCCCAAACTCGCCTACCAGCCAGCTCGCCCGGGCGTCGATCCACTCCTTGGTGTCTGGATCGACAACGTCCAGGTCGGGCTGGCGGGACGGCTCGTGCAACTGAATGGCCGGCTCGGGCCGAAAGTGGAGGTCGAACTGCCCGTCGCGCGTGGCGCCGCAATTCCAGCAGGCGCTGAATTGTGGCTCGACCGCTTCGCGGCAGTTTTTGCAGGTCCACATGAGGATGCGCCCAGTTTGATTATCGCATTGAGATCTGGGCAGCCACGATCCCGAGACAGCAGGATCCAAGGGCCAAGCAATAGCCGCGAAGCGATACCTAACGCTGCATATCTCAGTCTGTCGGCCTTTCTGCGTTGGCGGCCGTCTGAAGTTGCATCATTTCCTGAAAGGTCATCAACGCAACCTTAATTTCCAATTCCTTCTCACCGCGAAGCACCGTCACCAACACAACCTGACCGGGCTTCCACTTCCTGGCTATCGGGAAGAAGTCATCCGCATCACGAACCTCCTTGCCATCCAGTTGGACCAACCGGTCGCCGACAGCGATCCCTGCCTGTTCGGCCGGACTGTCGGGCAGAACGAACCGCACGGTCGCTCCGGATATCGTACTCTGACTGGGGGCGAATTCCAGGCCCAGAAATCCACGCTTCTTCATTTCCTCGGGCGTCTTGACGCGTATCGTCTCCGGACCACCAAGAAGCCGTGGCTCGCCACAGCCATTGAGTGCCAGGGCCATGAGGAGCGGAAGTGTGCAACGGAAAGGATTCATGGCAGGCTATTGGGCTTGGTATAAACATCGTGACGGAAAGAAAGTGACTTTTTCCCGCAGTTCACTGCAAAGTGGCGCTTAGCCGCGAAGAACCACGTCCACTTCGCGGACGTCGGCATCCTTCAGGTTTTCGTCAACAACCGCCAGGTACTCGCGAATCGCGTCCTTGATGTTCTCCAGGGCTTCGGACTCGGTTTCCCCTTCAGACCAACAACCGGGCAAACCTGGCACCGAAACACTGTAACCTTCATCGGACTTGCGAAGCGAGATTTTGTACTTCATGCAACACCTCCAAGTTAAAATGTACCACACGAGAGCCGACGGTGAAATACTTTCGTTTGCCCGATTCGCCGCCGGCCAGTCTTGGATAAGGCGGAGCAGCCGTTCTCGGCGTTGAATGGCTCAATCATTCTACCCGCGCCGGGCAAAGTGGCCTACAATGACTGGCGCGGCAAATGTTCATGCAGCAAGTGCGTCCCGACTGATCTGCCGCGCGATTCGTGACGCGTTTTACCGATTCGAGGTTGACATGACGACCGAAATTCCCAGGGACCTGGTTCCCTTTGTCGAGCGGATGGTTTCTGAGCGATGCTACCTGAACGAAAGCGATGTCTTGGCCGAAGGACTAAGGATGCTGCAGGCGAGGGAAGCATTGCGTGAAGAGATCGCCAAGGGATTTGCCCAACTCGACGCCGGCCTCGGCATCCCCGCAGAGCAAGTCTATGCACGCGCCGAGGAACGAATTGCCCAAATCGAACGCGGAGAAGTTTAGTGGCAACCGTCATTTACGCCCCGGAAGCGGATGACGACCTCGGCAGCCGGCCTGTCAATCAAACTGCAAATCCAACAGGTAGCCTACGCACTCCAAAACGAGAAGGGCCATTGGCAATGGTGACAAGGCGCCAATAGCCCCCACTGCTCCCCACAACCAGTGGCGTCGAATGACGTCGGCAACCGAAATCGGCAAGGCGATGAACAGGCCGAACGCCATCGCGACAAATACCAAGAAGAGAAACAGTCGGGCTTCCGGCTCCATGCCTCGAAACCGATCGCCCGGGGCAGCGAGCAAAAACACCGCGCCTCCGGTAATTGCAATTCCATTGGCGATCAGGCTCAGCCAAATGCCGCTTGGTCGATCACATTCCATCTTGCTAGCATTGCACAGATGTCTTGCCTTGGGTAGTGGAATTTCCTACTATCCCCATGCATTTATGTATGGGGCGAACTGCATGGACTTTGAAGTACAGCGTTGCACGCGGCACTGCGCCGAGACCCACAAGACGTTCGAGCCGGACGAGGTGTTCTACTCCGTGCTGGCCGTCGAGGGCGCCGACACCGTTCGCCGCGACTATTCGGCCGAGGCGTGGCACGGTCCGCCCGAGGGCGTGCTCGGCTGGTGGAAGTCGCAGATGCCCGGCCGCGGCGAGAACAAGGTCTCCTGGGCGCCCAACGACGTGCTGTTGCGGTACTTCGAGGAACTGGAAGACAACCTCCAGCGACAGGACGTCCGCTACGTGCTCGGCCTGTTGATGGTGCGGCGGCGAATTTGCCGGCTGGAAGATGCCGAACAGAACGAAGCGGGCGACGAGCTACTGGTGCTGTACTGTCCCAGGAACGAAAAAACCTACAAGACCCCGGTGGTCACCCCGACCGAGCAACGCGCCGAAGAGATCCAAGAGGAACTGGCGCAGTTGTTGTTTAAGTGAGGTAGCATGGGCCCCTGGCCCGTGCGTCTAGAATCGAGATCGCACGGGCCAGGGGCCCATGCTACGTTCCACCCGGCAAGGACGCCAATTGTGAATAGATTCATCAAGCCAATCTACTTACTCACGCTGCTCACGCTGTTCGCCGGCGGCGGCGCGAGTTGTCCTTATTATCAGCCGCCGATCTACGTTGCGCCGCCGCAAGTGCTCAGTCCCCAGCCGACGTTGCCGCAGTTGATCGAAGTGGTCAACGCCAACAGCGCCAAGGTGCAGTCGCTGTCGTCGAATCAGGCGACCGTGTCGGTGGCCGGGCTGCCGGCGCTCAGCGCGAATCTGGCGGTTGGCTCGCCGCGGCGAATTCGTCTGACGGCCGGCACCGGGTTGAGCGGAGAGGAGATCGATCTGGGCAGCAACGACGAACTGTTCTGGTTGTGGGTCAAGCGCAACCAGCCGCCGAACATCTACTTCTGCCAACACAACGAATTCGAGCGCAGCGCCGCCAGGCAGATCATTCCGGTCCGGCCGGAATGGGTCGCCAGTGCGCTGGGGATGGTGCGCCTCGATCCGTCGGCCCCGCACGAACTGCGGATCGCGGCCAATCGCAACCTGGAGATCTACTCCACCTGGCAGGACGGCCAGCAGTCGTTTCGACGGGT
>JBGTJT010000273.1:0-2672 GCA_041744995.1 Pirellulales bacterium
GCGAACGCCCGCAGCACCGGCTGGCCGAACAATGGCACCCGCTCGGCCCGATCGGCGTCATTACGGCGTTCAATTTTCCCGTGGCCGTTTGGGCGTGGAACGCGGCGCTGGCCCTGGTTTGCGGTAACCCAGTCGTGTGGAAGCCGTCGGAGAAGACCCCGCTGTCGGCGCTCGCCTGCCAAAGCCTGTTGCAGCAAGTGATCGACGACATGGGGGACGTACCGTGGGGCATTTCCTCGGTGGTCGTGGGCGATGCCGATGTGGGACACACGCTGGCCGAGAGTAAGGCGCTGCCGCTGGTCAGCGCCACCGGCAGCATCCCCATGGGGCGGTCGGTCGCCAAGACGGTCGCCGCCCGGCTGGGACGCAGCTTGTTGGAACTGGGAGGCAACAACGGGATGATCGTCTGTCCGTCGGCCGACTTGGAACTGGCGGTTCGTTCGATCGTATTCGCTGCTTTTGGCACCTGCGGCCAACGCTGTACGAGCCTCCGCCGTCTGATCATTCACGAGTCGATCTACGAGGATCTCCGCGACAGGCTGCTGGCAGTAGCCAAGAGTCTGCGAATCGGCGATCCGACCAGCGACGATACCCTGGTCGGGCCGTTGATCGACGAGGCCGCCTTTGACGGCATGAACCGGGCGCTCGACGCCGCTCGCCAACAGCAGGGGGTCGTTCACGGCGGCGGACGCGTCACCCAAGGGGTGCCGGCGGGCGGATTCTACGTGCGGCCGGCGATTGTCGAGATCGCAGCCGAGGCGGAGATCGTCCAGCAGGAGACCTTCGCGCCGATTCTCTATCTGCTCAAATACGGCGAACTGGACGAGGCGCTGTGCGTTCACAACAGCGTGCCGCAAGGCCTCGCTTCGGCGATCTTCACCAGCGACGTCCGCGAGGCGGAGCGATTTCTTTCCCCCTCCGGCAGCGACTGCGGAATCGCCAACGTGAACATCGGCACCAGCGGCGCGGAGATCGGCGGAGCGTTCGGCGGCGAAAAGGAAACCGGTGGCGGACGCGAGAGCGGTTCCGATTGCTGGAAGGCCTACATGCGCCGCACCACCAACACCATCAACTACGGCCAACAACTGCCGCTGGCGCAAGGGGTGAAGTTCGACCTGTAGCGGTGAGGACCGTTGTAAGGATCGCACAAGTCGTTTAACCCGTAGCCGGAGGCGCAGGCGGCGTCGGGTGGATGATTTTGAGCCAAAGAACCGAAAAGCTATACCAAGAGGTACTCCGCGACGCGTAGCGTGTAGCCTGCGACATAAGAATGATTTCGGTATGTGTGGGTTCAGATTTGAACAGGAGGAAACGAAAGGAACAGAGCGAAATACAACTCCGTTACCTCTCGTCTCCTTTGTTGTCTCGGAAATCGATTAGTTGATTATCCGAAGTGATTGTCGCATCGAGCCGTTTCAACTGTGTTGGCGAATCATTGCCTAGCCTTTGAAAGAATGACCAAATGTATTGGTCTTGGTGATTGAAACTGGGCTTCATCGATCAATAAGTCAGATTGGTGTGTGACCTGATTTTCTCAATGTGGATTCGCAATCCATTGCAAACTCTTTGGAAATCGTCGAGGAGCAAACAAAGTAGACGAGAGGCAACAGAGGCGATTCGCTCCTCCGTTCTCTTCGTTTCCTCCTGTTCAAATACGGAAGCTAATTTTGAGTCATCCCCCTAAGAGACGCCGCCTGCGCCTGGCGGCTACGGGTTAAACGAAACTACTATTGGCAACGCGCATGTTCCGTAAGCGTCCTTCATTCGACGAGGCTCACGAGTCGCTGGTGAAGCTGCGCGATCGCTTGCCGAAGTTGATCGCCGAGCTGAACCTCGACGATCAGGTCGATTTGGCCGGCTGGTCGGCCGCGCTCGATCGCAAGCTGCTGCCGCGGTTCTCGCCAGACTTTCCCTTGATCGTGGCCATCGCCGGCGGCGGCAGCGCCGGCAAGTCGACGCTGTTCAACGCGCTGGTCGGCGCTCCGCTGTCGCTGGTCAAATCGCAGGCGGGCGCTTCGCGGCGGGTGCTGATCGGGGCGCATCCCGACATGCTCGCGCGCGGGGAGTTTGTCAACGAACTGTTCCAGCCGTTTCGCTGCGTGCCCGAGCCGCTCGAATCGATCGACCAACTCGCCACGCCGGGCGATCCCGTTTACGTCGCCAGCGAGCAACTGCCGCCGGGCTTGATCTTGCTCGACACGCCCGACTTCGACGTCGGCGGCAACGAGGAATATGTCAATCGCGAGGCGGCCCGGCCGGCGCTGGAGGCCTGCGACGTGCTGATCTACCTGTTCACCGGCGCGACGTACCGCAACCTGTCGAACGCCAACTTCGTCCGCGAGATCGCCAGCAGCGTCGGCCGGCGGAAGAGCGTGCTGGTCTATCGCACCTATGAGTCGTACACCGCCGAGGAAGTCGAGGAACACTCCCGAGACGTGGCGCAATCGCTCTATGGCGCAGACCACGCCGAATATGTCTTGGCGATCTATCGCGCCGCCGACACCAACGAAGTGGCCGCCGGAAAGACGCCGATGGCGCCGCGGCCGATTGCCGGCGAGCAGTCGCTGATCGACCTGCTGGGCCGGCTCGATCCGCGCGAAGTGCGCCGCGAGCATGTCCACACGCTGCTGGCGGACATTCGCCAACAGGCGACCGGAGCGGCCGAGCAGGCG